>CANGVZ010000325.1 GCA_947457285.1 Flavobacteriales bacterium
TGTGACGTACAACCTCCACTGATTCATTTTCAATTTCAATTGGATTATCAAAAAGCGTAAACGGACGGACTTCATCTTTTACATCTTCTACGCTAATTTCGCTCTCAACATTTGAGTCAATAACTTCCCAAGAAAATTCAGGTTTTTCTTCTGAAGAAGGTTCTTCGATCGAGTCATCATGGAAAGTAAGATCTACTTCATTTTCATCTAAAGAAAGTAAACCAATAGATTCTTCAGTTGATTCCGTTGTATGATTTAAAACTTCATCATAACTACTGTTTATCTCAATTGTCGGTTCAGGAGTAATCTCATCTTTTGTGTCAAACAAATCAAATGATTTTTTCTCTTCAACAACCGGTGTGAAGGATCCTGAAGGAATTACATTTTCAATTTCTTCAGTTTTCAAGAAAGGCTCTTGAGTTAGTTGCTCTTGAACTGTAGGAGTTACATTGACTGCCTGCTCAAAAGGAGAAACCAAGGGAGCTGTAATTTCCTTCTTATTTTCTTCTTCTAACGAAACGATTTTTCTCTCTGGAGCCTTTTCAAAACCAGTAATTGGAGTTGAACTAAACCCTGTTGCAATTAAAGTAATACTCAATTTCTCACCAAGTGAAGCGTCGAAACCATGCCCCCAAATAACATCCGCAGTCGCACCTGCAGCATCTTGAATGTAATCTGTGATTTCAGTAATTTCATCCATCATCACTTCCTTGCTTCCGTAGGTAATGTTTAATAAAACGTATCGAGCACCATTAATGTCATTGTCATTCAACAATGGAGATGTCAATGCATTCTTAACAGCAGCAATTGCACGATCATCACCTTCAGCGATTGCACTACCCATTATGGCTTGACCGCTATTTCGAAGAACTGTATTTACATCATTGAAATCCACATTGATGATTCCCGTAACGGAAATAACTTCAGCAATTCCTTTAGCAGCAACAGTTAAGATATTGTCTGCGTGTGAAAAAGCATCTGTCAATGACATGTTTTTTCCAAATTCACGCAAACGTTCATTATTAATAATCAAAAGCGTATCTACATTTTGACGCATTTTTTCTAAACCTTCTTCGGCCTGTTGTCTTCTTTTTCTACCCTCAAAATTGAATGGAACTGTAACAATACCAACAGTCAAAATCCCAAGATCTTTAGCTACCTGAGCAATTACAGGAGCTGCTCCAGTACCTGTTCCACCGCCCATTCCGGCAGTAACAAAAACCATTTTTGTATTTTTTGAAAGCAACTCTCTAATTTCCTCAATATTTTCTATTGCCGCCTGCATCCCTACTTCCGGAAGCATCCCTGCTCCGCGCCCTTCTGTTAGTGCTGGTCCGAGTTGAACCTTGTGGGGTACAGGGGAAATATCCAATGCTTGTCGATCTGTATTGCAAACGATAAAATCCACTCCAACAATACCTTGGTTATACATGTGATTAACTGCATTACTACCGCCGCCACCTACACCAATAACTTTGATGATTGAGCTTGTTTCTCTTGGTATATCAAATTCCATATTCATTTATTTTGTTTATTTAATCTATTCTTAATTTTCATCTTTATCATCGAAAAAATCCTTTGTTTTCTGGAGAATTTTATCAAAAAACTTTCCTCTCTTGTTAGGATCTGAATGTGTTGTGACATCTTTTTGTTTTTCCAGTTCTTTTTCATCACTTTCTTGAACAGAAATACCGCTTTCCTTGGCCCATCGATCCATCGTTTGAAATCCATTTAAAACCAATCCTATTCCCGTAGCATACATAGGACTTGCAAGATTTTCGAGATTATTTGTATTAGCCAAATGCTCTGTAGGATAGCCAATTCTTGTGTCCATTCCGGTCATATACTCAAACAATTGAGTTAAATGCTTCAATTGTGAACCACCTCCAGTAACCACGATTCCTCCAATTAATTTCTTGGCAAATCCAGAATTCTTAATTTCATAGTTAACCAACTCTATGATTTCTTCCATTCGAGCTTGAATGATACTAGCCAAATTATGAAGAGTAATTTCTTTTGGATCTCGACCCCTTAATCCAGGAATACAAACGACTTCGTTGGTTTTGCTTTCAGAAGCCAATGCGCTTCCAAATTTAACTTTCAGAGCTTCTGCATGTCGTTGCATTATTTGACACCCTTCTTTGATGTCTTGTGTAATCACATTACCACCAAACGGAATTACCGCAGTATGACGAATGATTCCATCTTGAAAAATGGCAACATCAGTCGTTCCACCACCAATATCAACAAGAACTACACCTGCTTCTTTTTCCTCTTCACTCAAAACCGCATCAGCTGATGCGATAGGTTCTAAAATTATTTCTCTTACGTTTAAATCTGAGCGATCAACACATTTCTTAATATTCAACACATTAGTTACTTGACCCGTTATCACATGGAAATTGGCTTCCAGTCGAATTCCGGCCATGCCTATCGGATCTTTTATCTCTCGTTCTCCATCAACAATATACTCTTGTGGAATAACCGTAATAATTTCTTCTCCAGGATTCATAACCAAGTTGTACATATCATCAACGAATGCATTTATATCCGCCTGAGAGATTTCGCCATTTCTATTTCTCCGGGTATACATACCTCGATGCTGCAAGCTTTTAATATGTTGTCCCGCAATACCAACATTAACATTACGAATAGATAATTCTCCTTCGGTAGAATTTTTAGTCTCTTCAACAGCAGATCGAATAGAATGTATTGTTTTTTCAATGTTCGAAACAACACCTCGCATAACACCCAACGACTCACTTTTACCCATTGAAATAATTTCAATTTTATTGTGTTCGTTGCGACGACCAACAAAACAGGCAATTTTGGTTGTACCGATATCCAATCCAACAACAATTTTGGATCTTTTCATTGTGCTAACTTCTTTTTCTACAAACAATTTGTCCTTCATATTTGACACTTATTTCGCTATACTTGTTCCAACCTTCATAGGGCATTGCTTCTTCATAAAATGTTGTCAAACGACTAATTTTTTCTGCAACTTCCTCATCCGAATTAGCTGTTCCGAAAACAATCTTTTGGTCTCCAACTAATGGAATCAGAACAAAATCACCATCTCTTTCGATGTGAACCTGACCGATTAATTTATACATTAATGGACTCTTACAAACATAATTTGAAATTCGAAAGACTTCGTCTAATTTTTTAATACTTTTCAAGGAATCATTGTTAATAAAACTAGTCACAGAACCCTTAAAAAATCGGTCATTTAGATAGCCAGAAAAAACTAGTACTCGAGCGGTATGATTAGACGATCGACTCATTAAAAATCCATCTTCATCTATGTAATAAGTTTGATTAGTTGTGTTAAAAATTCGTGCAATGGGCTTTCTGAGAACGACTCGAATATTCCATTTTTTGCCGATTTCACGAAAAACGTCTACTTCCTTAACCTCCTCCATTGAA
>CANGVZ010000326.1 GCA_947457285.1 Flavobacteriales bacterium
AATCCGATTCGTTTTGACCGAATGAACGTTCAGTCGGTATTATTAAACCCGCTAATGACAGGCATAAGGCGATGATATAATTTTTTGAAGTGATCAAAATCCAGCGCCTGAATAAGTAAGTGAAATTTGAGGAGAGAATCCGAGAATACTATTATATGTAGCGGCTACATCAGCGCGTAGAAATTTGTTTTTCCAACCAAAACCAAAACTTGTTGCGGTGGGATTAGCTCCCCCTGCTGCGCGCACCACGATGCTCTCGGCTATGTCGTATTCAATACCACCAACGATATTGATTTTTTGATCAGTTACTTGCCGTGCCTGGCAAATCAATTTTACTTTTTCAGAAAAAATATAATGAGCACCAAGCGTCAAGACCGAGGGCATACGTTCGTCATTAAATTCGGAAAGACGCGCGCGATTAATGTTTTCGATGTGACCAGCCAGGTGGAGATTTTTATTGAGCTTATACAGAAAGCCACCTTCAGCGCTAAAGCTTCTGCTCACTCCATAGCCTTCCGCGATGCGCAAACTATGGTAGTTCATTTGTAAGCCTACGGAAAAGTTCTCAGATAGCGGCATGGCATAAGCCAAGCCGACACGACTTTGATTGAAGGCAGAGTAGCCAAAGCTTTGATATGAAAAAGCAAAAGTGCTGTTTCGAATTTTCGTGGCAGCAAAGACACCGCGATCGCCGAGCTCTTTAATAAGAAAACGGTTTTGAAAAAAGGCACCAGCAGTGAATCCTTTGATATTGGCAAGACCAGCTTGATTGTGAAAAGCACTCCACGAATCTTCAAGTGTAACGGCAGCTCCACTCAATGCGGCGGCACGTCCACCTTCAGATGAGGATTGCGCATGGGTGCATAGAGTTGCTAGGGCGAGGAATATGGTGATAAAAAATCTGGTCAAGGTGAATTGATTGGTGCGGCAAATTAGTCAAAAAGAAGCAATGTTTTGTTTACTCATGGTGATAAGTATTTGTTAGATAAATGTTAGGAGTATTCTAAAAATGTTATCTTTGATATTGTCTTTCAATATAGTAAGACAATCTAAACCTTAGCCATATGAAATTTCACTCCTCACTCATGGGGATGGTGTGTGCCCTTATGTGCATCATTGTGCTCCCCGTTTATTCACAGTTTCAAAATACATATCTACATGGCTTTGACCACGACCATTATAGCGTCGCATATCGCCATGATACGCTCGGAGGGGTTTATGCTGGTTCCATGAATGTAGGTGGTAATTGGCAAATTCATCTTCAAGACATGGATATGAATGGTGTAATCCTCAACGAACGGCTGATAGGCGGAGCCAATGAGGATAGAGCGTTGCATATTAATACTGCTATCAATGGAAATGGCTATGTAGTATGCGGACAAACAAAAGAAGCGGGTTTTGATGTAGGTTATGTAATTCTGGTTGATAATAATCTAAACGTTACGAATCAGCGGAAATTGAATGTAGGAATTCCAAATACACATTCAACCTTTCTAAACGTCATATCGACGACTGAAAATCCTTGTAATACCGATCCTATTGATGGGTACGTGCTGTGTGGTTTTGTTGCTTCTGGTTATGGTAATACAGATTCAAAGCAATCGTTTATCATGAAGTTGGATGCGAATCTTAATCTTTTGTGGCAGAAGTTTTTTAACTCACCTCAAGGTTCCAATCCCAACGATTGGGACATGGCTTCACATGTTGTTCAGGTTTGCGCTGAGCAGGGTTATTTCGTAGGTGGATCGGGAACGGCATCCGATGGCGATCAGGCTGTATTGGCGGCGTGCGTTACTTATAACGGAGTTTTGATGTGGAAAAAGCTTTATGAAAATACCGCAGGAAGTGGGAACAGTTGTGTGGGGGCCGATGCAGCGCATGATGACGCGGGTTGGCGAGAATGTATTTATCAGCTTGTCAATCATTCCAATAATAAAAACATGGGTTTTGTGAAAATGGATGATGGCACCGGTGCTTTTGATCTTTCAGAATCTTACGAAATGACTGTCCCGGGAGGTGATTATTATGCTTACTCTTTTGAGGCTTTATGTGCCAGCACTACTTTTAATATTGCAGGTTATGGCTTGAATCAAACGGAAACAACTGGATCAACAACATACTCTGGAACGTTTGCTCACGTTTTTACATTTGACATTGTATTTAATACCGTAACCGGTGCGGCTAAGTATCCTACACACTCATCAAACTACACACCGTCATCGTTGATCATTGATACCTATAGCACATCATCACACCCGCGCATATACTATCCAAAAATGATGGATAGAAGAGGTGTGCCATTCAGCGGCGAGCTATTTTTTGCGACGTATGAAAATGCTGGGTCATTGGATGAATTACATTTATTAAATACAAGTGGAACACTTCAATCTACTTGTCATTACACTCCGAATACAGTCACTACTTCACCGTATGTTCCGATCGTATCGCCGGTAGACACACTGGCCCAGGCGATTACTTTGACTGCACTCGCTCTTCCAAGTCAAAATATAAATGCAACAGTTCAAAGTTGCATCCCACCATGTCCTGTGAATGCCAATTTTAACACAGTAGATTTGGGAAGTTGTTGTTTTAAATTTGAAGATACCACTCCTGATGGAGCAAACAGCTGCAACAATTTTGTGATTACGGATTTGTCGAGCAATATCATTTTTTCAAGTGTTGCAGATACGATTACATTTTGCTTCAATGCGTTTCCTCCTGGCCAGTATATTATCTGTCATCAAGATTGCTATTTCATACCAGGGGCTATAGGATGCGACCATGTGGTGTGTGATACGATAGAGGTCGTATGCCAGCCTTGTGTGCCTTCTCCTGCCGATTTTAGCTTTGTGATTTCCGGGTGCAATGTGACATTTACAGACCTCACTCCTGAAGGAAATCCCGATGCCTGTGAGAAATGGGTTTTTGGAAATGTGGGTCAGGCATTTACCACAGATGCGGCTTCTTTTACATTCCCTGGTTCTGGCACTTATACGGTATGTCATTACGATTGCTGCCGCGATCCATTTACCGGTCAGACTTATTTCACACAGGTATGCAAGACAATTACGATTAACTGTTCGCCTCCTTGTTGCGCTCCAACAGACTTCGCTGTCAGTGGTGCATTATGCTGTCGAACATTCACTCCCATTCTGCCAGCAGGCTGCAATGCCAACTTGACTTACCTATGGTCGTTTGGAAACAATCAAACCAGCACGCAGCAATCACCAACAGTATGTTATAATGGAAGTGGTTCTTACTACGTTTGTCTTAGAACTTATTGCAATGGAGCTTTAATGAACGTAATCTGTAAGAAGATTCGCGTGCGATGTGCAATAATTATTAATCCAAATCCTTGGGGATGGAATCCAGTTATCTCTTCCAGATCTTCCGGTTTGAGTGCAGTGTTTATTGATTCT
>CANGVZ010000327.1 GCA_947457285.1 Flavobacteriales bacterium
CCAGTTGTTCCTTGGGGCCAGAAATAGGATTTACATACATATTCTACGCAAACTCGTTGAATAGCATAGAAGCATGCAATAGAAAGTTGGTCAAGGAATACAATCAAGAATACTATGAAAATGAAAAGGCCATTCTAAAATCACTCAAAGTAAAGCCAAAGGAGTTTCAGATAGAGTCAAACAATAAGCTTCTCATCGAAGGAAATTTTATCGATGAAAAAAGAGAAGGGACGTGGAAAATATATTCGACTCAGGATCCAAACACAATAGCCTTGATGCTCACCTACTCCAAGGGGAAGCTGCTATCGGTAAAGAAAGAAATTGGATACTCTGAGACAGATGAATGGCTTAATATGACCTATCAGTACTACCTTGAACAAGTGCCACCATGGAACGAAAATAGCCCAACACCGAAAGAAGATTAAAATACTATTCTTAAAACGGCTAAACAAAAATCCACTTCTCCCATTCACCATCACACACCAACTGATGAAAAATATCTTTTCTCTATTAATCCTTCTAACAGCCCTAGAACTGGGGGCTCAAACAATGTTGATTTTTAAGAATGATACACTTGTTATCTACGATAACGATAGCATCTATTACCGAAAGGGCGATGATATCAACGGGGAAATAAAGTATGGACGCAATGAGTATTATCACATCATTCAAGTGCAAGACGGTTACATCTCAAATTGGAAAAATTATTTTCAAAACGGAGCACTCAGGAGCGAATACAATTTCAAATATGGAAAAGCGCATGGCCCATACACAGAATGTTACGCGACAGGCACTTTATTGGTAACTGGTCATTACCGTGATGGCTATCAGGATGGGTTGTGGACGTATTACTTTTCGAACGGCGTAAAAGAATCGGAAGGGAGATTTCTTGCGGATACAGACCACCTTATCAAGGACTTTCAAACGCATTTCAATGAGCCAGACCCTGAAACCGGTGAAATAACACAAGTCATCATGTCTAGTCCTATGCACTCCCCGCCGGATGGAGAGTGGAAATTTTATAACAATAGAGGTACATTAATGAAAACATTCACCTTCGACAAAGGAACAATTATATCCATGGAATTTGGGGATCATCGCAACAATTAGCGGTTAAATATCTACCCCCCCCCGAACAATCTCCCCCACAACCTTGTCTAACTGAAAAGATACAACATGAAATCAATTATTCTTCTCTTCCTGGGGGTGGCTATGGTGAATGTGACGGCGGATAATGCGAGCTTCGATTTTGGAAGCGGCAAAAATCAAATCAACAACTGGTCTGTGATCTCCGACAATGTGATGGGCGGCGTGACCACTTCCAAACTGGAATACACCGAAAACACGATGGTGCTCAGCGGGAATATTTCCCTGGCCAACTTCGGCGGTTTCGCTTCCGTGAAGACTGCTTTTGGTCAATTCGATTTGTCTCCATTCAAAGGGGTTAAAATTCGATTCAAATCCACCAATCAAAAATTCGCCTTTACCCTCGAAGACAAAAAGAACTGGACACTCCCCAACTTCAAAGGCAACTTCTCCTCGTCCAAACCAGATACATGGGAAGAGACCATTCTTTATTTCAAAGACTTCAAAGAGTACCGCATAGGAGAACCGACAGGAAATAAACTCGAGGAGACCAGTCTCAAGAATATGGTTCGCCTCGGCATCATTACCACCGAGAAAAAAGAAGGCCCCTTCTCCATTGAGATCGACTATGTGGAGTTTGTGAAGTAGTTGAATTTCCCTCTATCCTATTCCTTGTCAAACATTGAGACCTATCAAGGCCGAATCGGGCTTTGCGGCGAATAAAAGCCCTATTCGCCGCAAATTTTGCGGAGATAATTTGGAGATGCGGTGAAAAATAGCTATTTTCGACGCATATTGTGCGGAGAATAGATAAAAATGTATATATACAATCATCCCAATTGGCCGGTTCTGGAATGGAACAGTGAGAAACTTTTGCCGCTGCTTTCGCTTGTCAGAAACAGGCAGGGAAAACTCATTGGCAAAATGGGAACGCTGGGCTTTGAGCTGCGCAACGCCGCAAATCTTGAAATTTTAACCCAAGAAATAATCAAGTCAACAGAAATTGAAGGTGAACATTTAGACAGAGACCAAGTAAGGTCATCCATCGCTCGACGCCTCGGATTGGATGTTTCAGGATTAATAGACTCACCGCGACATGTGGACGGAATCGTTGATGTGATGATTGATGCAACCCGCAACTTCGATAAGGAATTGAATAGCGAGAGACTTTTTTCATGGCATTCATCACTGTTTCCAACGGGACGAAGTGGTATGTATAAAATCATAGCAGGCCAGTGGCGCGACGATTCTACAGGTCCAATGCAAGTTGTTTCTGGAGCATTGGGAAAAGAAAGAGTTCACTTCCAAGCACCACCTGCATCTCACGTTGAAAATGAGATAAGACTATTCCTAGATTGGTTCAACTTGGAAGAAGAAACTGACTTGGTACTCAAAGCGGCCATTGCTCATTTATGGTTTGTAACCATCCATCCATTTGAAGATGGTAATGGAAGAATTTCTCGTGCATTAAGCGATATGTTGCTCGCTCGTTCCGATGAACAATCTTATAGATTTTACAGCATGTCAACTCAAATCCGCAAGGAACGCAACGGCTATTATGACATACTGGAAAAAACACAAAAAGGCAGTTTGGATATTACAAATTGGATAGAATGGTTTCTGAATACCCTCTTGCGCGCCATTGAGCATTCGGAGAAACTTCTTGAGAAAATAATTCATAAACATTACTTCTGGATCAAACACGCTGGAGTTACCTTAAACGATCGGCAAAAAATGATTTTAAATATGTTGTTGGATGATTTTGAAGGAGTGCTCAACTCTAAAAAATGGGCGAAGATCGCCAAGTGCTCACAAGACACCGCACTGCGTGACATTCAAGATCTGGTTGAAAAAGAGATATTGATAAAAAGTGAACAAGGCGGCCGCAGCACAAATTACACTCTTATGAAAGCCTAGCTATCAAGAATCCATATTTTAAGAAGGCAATTGAAAAAAATAAGCAGTTGATTTATTGATATGATGAAATCTCCGACGATGTCATTTGGGGCATCGTGGTCAATAATCTTCCAATTTTAAAAAGTGAAGTAGAAAGCCTGTTGCAGGAGTAATCCTTCTTTATCAAGGGTAGTCTCAACCCAGAATAAATAAAAGTGCATTTTACTGCACTTTCATTTGAATTAAAGATCAATTCACCCTATATTTGCATTAAATAAGGCACAATAATGCACTTTTCAGAACTAATAAAAACCATCAAAGAACGTCGGGAATCTTTGAACGTGACGCAAGAAACGTTGGCCGAACTCGCCGGTGTTGGGTTGAGAACTTTGAAACAATTCGAAAGCGGAAAAGGAAATCCAACGCTCTCCA
>CANGVZ010000328.1 GCA_947457285.1 Flavobacteriales bacterium
ACCCTGGCAAAAGGCACCAAAAATTTTCTTACTCTACCGACTTAGAAAAACCATTTTCATTTCAAAAAAGATATAAAGTAAATCCTCTCAAAACCAGCAGAAAGGACATAGCCCTATACGCTTCAAGTAAAAATAGAAATCGTTATATCATTGAAGAAAAAAATAAAGAAAACGTAATCGCATATCGCGACACCAGTTCAAAAGCTACTCTTATTATAAAAACAAAGGTCAGCCAACCTAGTGATTTGGCAGTTGATAGCGAAGGCAACATCCTCGTGGCAGATAGAAAAGGCAATGAAATATCCGTCTTTGATAGTACAGGAATTTTTCTCAAAAAATTAAACTCTGATATTCCTGAAAAAATCAAAGAACTGTCATCTCTGGCCATCCAAAGCGATGGAAGCATTCTCGTTCTTGATCAAGCTTCTGCCAATCTTCATCGATATGCAAAAAATGGTGTCTATGACAAACTTTTGCTCACGAAGTCAAAAACGGCGCTATTATCCCCGCGCGTCGTTAGAGTAGATAGCAAAGACAATATCTATATCTGGGATGATAAACTCAACGCTATTTTAAAAGTCTCCCCTTCCGGATGGCCGATTGCAGTAAGACAGTTAAAAGTCAGAAGTGATAAATCAGAAAAAGAAGGAAGTATTGCCGACTTCTACATCGATCCTTTGGATCATTTGTGCATCCTCAATGCGAGCACCTATCAATTTGAGATGTGGCAATGGACAGAAGAGCCTGAACTTAAATTCTCCTTCGGGCGTGATGAATCGGATGCCCTTGGCCTCGCTAATATTGCCCGTATTCATTTCGATAACGCACAATTTATTCTTTACGCTACAACTTCCAAAGGCATTACAAAGGCTTTTCAGCTATCACTTCAACCGCCTAAACCAAAAGGTACTTATTTCTTTGACGCCAATGCAAACGGCCTCATTGTCGAAATAGAAAAAGATGCATCTAATGCCGTCATTGGTCATGCCCTGATGACAAACGGCGTATTGAAAAATGACAGTATTGCCGCTCGTACGAGTGATTCTCGACTTTTACTAAACACAGATAAATCAAAGTATCCTGTACTTCGAAATTATCGTCTTGTGAGTATCAGTCCCACCGATGTGTCAGAACCAGCAGAAGGTTTTGATGATTATTACACCTATGGCACTCGACTTTTAGAGATTGGAAAATATGAAAGTGGTTTCGAAGCATTACAGCAAGCAGGTCAAAAGATGCGCTGCAGCGAAGGCATGAAAATACTTATGGGACAAAAATTGGCTGAAACTTGTGTGGTAATGGCAAAGCGAGGTGACGTAGCCAAATCATTGCCCATGATTCGCTACGCATATGAACTTTCTCCTGGCAATGCAGATGTCCAACTAGCATACAGTTCCGTCTACTCAAGCTATTTTATGCAACTTGCAGATCGCAATGAATTCGGATCCATCATTACAGAAACCGAACGTTTGCTCGGTAATTCGAACACCAAAGAAATCCTCCTAAGAGCAGTTGATAGCTTAAGTATTTCACTCGCAAATTTACCCAATGAAAAGGCTATTAATAATGCTATCTTACTTCAGAAAAAACTTATAGAATGGGATGAGAATAATCCGAAATACTACGGTTCGCTCTCCTACTCTCATTTCAACATGTTCAAATTCAAAAAGAATACGGGAGTCCCGGAGTTTGAGCTCATTAGTGTTTTGAAAGAAGCAGATAAAAATGGTCAGATAGCTGTGAGTGGATTAAAGAAAAAACAACAGCCACATTTCGAAGTTCAACTTCTTCACCTTCAGGTGATGAATGCCTTGGGAAAATATGAAGATGTAGAAAAAACTGTTCAGCAAGAATTGGCGAGCAATTCATTCGCCATGAACAATTCAATCACTGCCCAGTATCGCGAATGTTTGGCTGATGCATTTGAAAATCAGAACAAATACGACGAAGCCTCATTGGAGTACAAACGTATTTTGGATAATGATGCCAGCAACTCGAAGATCAAAGAGATGCTTGGAAATGCATACATTCGTTCCAATAAGTTAGATGAAGCAAGAACTATTTATCTCGAGTTGCTTGCGGCGGATCGTTTCAATGCCAGTTACACAGCCCAACTTGGGAGAATAGAATTGATTCGCAAGAACTTTGTGGAAGCCTCATTCCAACTCGAAAAAGCTATCAAACTCGATCCATCTGAACGTTCTTATTATGGTCCCTTAGGAGAATCATTCGAGGGTGCAAACAATTTACAAAAAGCTTTGGACAGCTACAAGACAGCTGTGCCGTATGAAGAAGCGAAGTATACAGCTGCAAAGAATAAATTCATTTCAGAAAAAGTAATTCAAGAGCAGCTCGCGACCTTGAAAAAGTATCTGATGAGTGTAGCGCGATTGAGTGAGCAACTTGGAAAATTTGACGAAGCCATTTCTTTTTATAAAAAACTCATTCAAGTCGATATGAGCAATGCCGAAGCCTATTATGGACTTGGTCGATGCAATTTGAATGCAGGCTTTATCTATGACGCTGCCAATGCCTTCTATTCGGCATGCAGAATAGAACCTGCCAACGAGACCTATACCGCCGCCTACAGCAACGCATTGAAGATGCGAGATAAATTATCGGATAATGCGCAGCCCATTGATATACTGGAAGTTCGTGTTCCCGATATTTACCCATCACTCTATCGCAACTACAGTGATATAAAACTATTACCTGTTGGAGAAATCATCGTAGCTAACAATAGCAGCAGCCCTATCACTCCACAAGCAATCACGATACAGGTTGCAGGACTGATGGATACACCCACGAGTATTACACCATCTGTGTTGGTGGGGTATTCCAACTCGAGTATTCCCATTTCCGCCATCTTCAATGAAAGTATTCTCACATACATCGTTGATGAAAAGAAACAATTGGAAGTCGAAATCACCTATAAAGTAGGCAACGCGGCCAAGTCCTCAAAGAAAGTAGTACCATTTACTTTGAAAGGACGCAACTCTATTTCATGGAACGATAAACGTCGTCTCGCTGCGTTTGTGGCGAGCAATGTTGAATCATTTATCGATTTGAATCGTCAGCTCGATCAAGTATTTGCTGAGGAACAGACCTATGGTATTAATAAAAATCTATTAAAAGCAATTCAGCTTTATGCCACTTTACAATTGAATAAAATCATCTATAGTCCAGATCCAACCTTGAATTTTGCGACTGTATCAACGAATACGGATATTCAGGATTTTCTTCAATATCCTGCGGAAACAATGAAGCGCAAGAGCGGTGACTGTGATGATTTAGTAGCCCTGTTCTGTTCCCTTCTCGAAAACTCTGGAATATCCACTGCTTACATCGACGTGCCCGGTCACGTATTTCTCGCCTTTGATTCTCGCTTGCGACCAGAAGAGCTGGTG
>CANGVZ010000329.1 GCA_947457285.1 Flavobacteriales bacterium
ATCTGTTGCCTGTTAGGGCCTCAGATGTCACAAATCACATGTTGAAATGACTTTTACTTCCCTTCTTTGAATGCTTCAAGACCGCAGTTGAGCCACTGCAAGTACTCGTTCTTATCAGGAGTATATCCAACGGTACCATTCATCAAACGCTCGTCTGGAGAGACAATCGCGTAGAGTGGTTGTGCATTACTGTTGAATGTTGCGATTTCAAAAGCTGCCCAGCGGTCTCCTACTGTTTTAATATCTTTATTTTTCTTGATGCCATTCACTTCATACGAATAAGTCTCCTGAAGTTCCTTTGGCAGCTCTTCGCGGTCGTCCACATAGAGTGACACCACAATGAAGTCATTTGCCAATTTTTCCAACACCTCTGGTTCAATCCATACGTGTTCTTCCATCTTACGACAATTCACACATGCGTAACCAGTGAAGTCGACGAATATCGGCTTGTTCTCCCGCTTCGCGCGTTCCAATGCCAATTGATAATCGTGTTCGCAATCGAGGTTGTGTGGACAATGTTTAGGATAAGCCCAGGAATAGCCCACGGGCGGCGCCAATCCACTCAACAAGGTGAGGGAATGATATGTGTTGTAACGCTCATCATATCTGAATCCACTCGCGAGATAAATTACCCATGATACTACGAGGACGCCGAAACCGATTCTAAACAAGCCCAATTTCTTTATCGGACTATCATGAGGAAATTTGATTTTACCAAAGATATACAAGGCCATCAAGGCGAAAATGATCACCCACAAACCGATGAATAATTCATATTTCAAAATACCCCAGTGATCCACCAAATCCGCTTGCGACAAGAACTTGAGCGCCAACGCCAATTCTAAAAATCCTAATACAACTTTAACAGAGTTGAGCCAACCGCCCGACTTTGGTAGCGACTTCAACATTCCTGGGAAAGCAGCAAAAATTGCGAATGGGATTCCAAGAGCTAAACCGAACCCTCCCATTCCTACAGTGAGCTGAATGGCTCCGCCATCTTTTGATAATGAACCCGCTAGCAAGCTTCCTAAAATGGGACCTGTACAAGAGAATGAAACGATTGCTAAAGTCAATGCCATAAAGAATGAACCCAGCAAGCCTCCAACATTGGAAGCATTGTCCATTTTATTTGCAAAACTGCTCGGCAGAGTGATTTCAAAATATCCGAAAAACGAAATTGCAAACACAACGAAGATCACGAAGAACGCGACATTCAAAGGCACGTTCGTCGAAATATTATTCAAAATATTCTCGTCAATTTGATCCAAAAAATGGAAGGGCAAACTCAACAATAAGTAGATGAAAAACACAAAGGAACCGTAGGTCGCTGCGCGGATAAATCCTTTGCGTTTGTTTTCACTTCCTTTTGTAAAAAATGAAACCGTCAAAGGAATCATTGGGAATACACACGGAGTGAGCAAAGCCACTAAACCACCTAGGAATCCTAAGATGAAAAGTTCCCAAAGACTGGAGTCTGCAACGGGTGCGGCAATAGCGCCTCCGCAATCTTTTACTGCTGGATTATCCAAATCAATAGACGTCAATTTGTATTGAAACTTCGTTGGACCATTAGGAATCGCGCCTGATGCTGGATCGAATTCAGTCCCGATACCGGTAGCCAAATCAATTTTAAAAATCACATCTTTTGGAGGCAAGCATGTCTCATCGTTGCAACACATAAAGTTGACCTTCGCTTCTACAACAGGCTTTGCATCACCAGTCACTTTTATCTTTTGGCGGAAGGTGGCAGCATTCGAAAAGAAGTTGAGATCCATCATAAAGTTTGGATCGTACTTCGTCTCTGGCTTGTCTTCGGCTACCTTACCGATTCTCTCAATGCCTGTTGGTAAGGTGAAATCAAAAGTGGTAGCAACAGGGCCTTCATTGCTTTGTAAGAATTGAGAATACACGTGCCAACCCTGCTCCATAGTGGCAATCAGTTGCAATTCATATTCACCGTTGCCAAGAGACACCGCCTTAGCTGTCCAGGTCACTGGATTCAAAATACCGCTATCACCCGAAGGAGCGGCAGATGTTGACTCGATCGGTGCCTCTTCGGTTGGTTTACCAGCTTCATATTTCACTTTGAAATTGACAGGATCTGGGAAAATACATTTCGAATCATCGCATGCCATGTATTCCAAAACACCACTGATTTCAACCGGACCTTCTTGTTTGAGTTCTATCTTTTGACGAAACACAGCCTTATTTTCGAAATAGTTTAAGTCCATTTCGAAGTTTGGATCGAAATGCGTGATAAACTTTCCTTCCTTTACCCCACCTTTGACCGCGTAAGCGTTCGACTTATTGAGTTTTAGTGATGTAGGAATTGGTCCGATCGCGTTGGGATCATCAGAAACCTTGAGCGCATAGACGTGCCACTTGGGCTCAATGGTCGCAGTAGCCACTACCTCTGCCATTTTATCTTCGAGGGGTTCAACGGTAAATTTCCATTGAACGGGATCTTCAATCTGAGCTACTGCTGTAAGTGTCAACATCACTAGTAGGAGCGCATTCAAAACCTTCATTGCTGTCTTAATCATTGTTGCGAATCTAATGAAGTTCAAATTTAATCCAATAAACCCTGCTTAGATTTCCTCTAATAAAAACCCATATTGTATTTTCAGTAGGGATAAAAACGAAAAAACCCCATTTTTCAAGGGGTTTTTTACAAATTCACATTGGATTCCCAATGTAAATTTATTGAGGCTTATTTAACGTTTCATTCAAAGAAACTCTACGTCGAGTATGCTGTGGATAGGCAAAGACTGTCCGTGTGCCAACACCACGTGATCATCTGCAGTGGCAACCACACGTGTGCGCATTCTTCTCAATTCAATTTGATCCTGAAATGTAAGAATGACCTCCGTTTGATCAATTCCTTCCAAAGTCATGGCTTTAAGTAAATCAGCCTTTCTTCTAATCTTTGCTCTCTGATTTTCCAATACATCTTCCGTACGGAAAGAAAGAGAGTCAATGTCAATATATGCGTTCGCCGTGGTCTTTCCTGGTTTCATGATTTACTTGCTAGTTAGGCATTGTAACGCAACCTACTCATGAAAGGTTTCAATGAATTTCCAATCTCCAATGCATATCGGTAGTGTCAATGATTTTAAAAGCATCCGAAACTCGAAGTCCAACCACCCAGCAAATCTGGCCTTCAGACTCCAAGACTAAAACTTTGTCTTTATCCTTTTGCTCAATTTTTTCTTGAATTAAAAAATCGCTCACCAACTTTTCCCCCTTCATGCCAAGCGGTTGAAAGCGGTCGCCGTGTCTCCAATATCGAAGAGTGAGCGGGAACATTAATCTCTGAGCATCCAGTAAAGCCACTTTTGTATCAGACACAATGGCGGGAATACCAACTTTTTTCCCCAAAATCAATTTCACAGCCGCACTTACCTC
>CANGVZ010000330.1 GCA_947457285.1 Flavobacteriales bacterium
CCAATTGTTTTCGAGATATGCTACGTACAATGGTAGCAATCCATATAGTACTCCGGCGATGATGATGCTGATTCCACATTTGGAAAATGGAATCGGTGCATTTCTCCCAGAGAATGGAATGTTTGATATTTCACGGAGTATTCACAGATTGGGTGAAAGATTGGGCGTACGATATCATTTCAATCAGAAGGTTGAAAGCATCATTATCGAAAATAAAACTGTAAAAGGTATATCACTGGGTGATAAAAAAATAGAGGCGGATATCGTACTTAGTAATATTGACATTACTCCGACTTATCGAAAATTATTGGGAGACAAGCATTCTCCAGAAAAGATTTTAAATCAGGAAAAGTCATCTTCTGCTTTGATTTTTTATTGGGGAATAAAGAAGGAGTTTTCCGAATTAGACGTTCACAATATATTTTTTGCATCGGATTATAAGGCCGAGTTTGATTGTCTTTTTACTAAAAAGAGCCTTTATAATGACCCGACTATTTACATTAATATTACCAGTAAGCTTTGCAAGAATGATGCTCCCACGGGATGTGAAAACTGGTTTGTTATGATAAATGTTCCCCACCTTAATGGTCAGGACTGGGGTTTTTTGAAAGCAGAGGCAAAGCGCCTCATACTCGCCAAATTGCAACGCATTCTCGGTTTGGATGTCTCTGTGCTCATAGAAGAAGAGGAAATTTTAGATCCTCAATTGATTCAAGATCGCACAGGAAGTCATTTGGGTTCGCTTTATGGCAATGCAAGCAACTCTACTTTTTCTGCATTTATGAGGCATCAGAATCATTCAAAACAATTGAAGGGATTATATTTTTGTGGAGGAAGTGTGCATCCGGGCGGAGGCGTTCCGTTGTGTTTGTTTTCGGCCCGACTCGCAGCTGGAAGAATTATACATGATACTTTATGATCGCTGAAAAGTGGCGTCCATACATTTACGTTTATTTTTTTCTCGTCTATCTCGCGGGGGCAATTGGGCTTTCTTTTTTTAGTGAATTATTTTACCCGTTAACGCCATTCAACCTTATTTCCAGCGCTATTCTTGTCATACTCTGCCAAAAGGGTTTTGAGGCAAAAATGCTTTTGTACATTTTCGCTATCGGCTCATTGGCGTGGTTTATAGAGGGAGTGGGTGTAAGTACAGGGTTGATTTTCGGAGAGTACACCTATGGAGATACACTGGGTTGGAAGGTTTGGGATGTTCCTGTATTGATTGGTCTCAATTGGGTCATGCTCGTATACAACGCCCAGCAATTTATGGTTTTCTATGTGCAAGAAACGAAACCGATCATTGTCAATACTCTCGTTGCAACCAGCTTGGTGATGTTGGATATATTAATGGAACTTGTTGCACCGGTTGTCGACTTTTGGTCATTCACAGATGGATATGCGCCCCTACAAAACTTTATTGGATGGTGGGTGGTGGGATTTATTCTCTCTTCAATATCATTGAAGTCTTTTACGAAATACCCCAATTATATTTCCTCTTACTTTTTCTTTTTACAGTGGCTCTTTTTTGCAGCCCTCACCATTTTATCCAGACTAGACTAATCTGGTTTGTCTTTTCACCAGTTTTTCATATACAGTGAGAGCGAGTAGGAGCATTGCCATTCCGTAGAAAAAATCATCTAGCGGAACTGACCAAATTCGAATTCCTAAATTGTGCTGATTATTATACCAAACTATCTGGTCTGTGATTTTATCAGGCTCTATATTGACAAAGGGATATTTGTAAAAGTCAAATCCTGTGAGTACTCCATTAGCGATGTAAAAGGGAATGAGAAGAATCCACCAGCTAAGATGAAAATACCCCATAAAATCTGACCTTTTAATGAAAGAGTGATAGACTAAAAGTAAGATACTAACGAAAGAGGCGGACATGGTATACCAGTTTCCGAAATTCGTAGCTATGAAGAAGATACATAGTGCAATGTAGATTCCAGAGATATAGACGGAAGAATTTTTGAAGGGCTGATTCGAAAAGAAATAGCGGATACATTCGTAGGAAAAGATACAGGCATAGGGAATGCAAATAAAAAACAACCATTCTTCCAGTGGTAAATTCCCGATGTGAGCACCCGTAATATAATTGCTATTGAAGCCCCAAATTCCATTTGCAGTAAAGAACATATCCCAAGGCACATAGAGCGCCATCATAGTGATTGTTCCTGCAAGAAGGGCTTTCCAATATTTATAAAAGGGAAGTCTTTTTTGAAAGCTAAGAAAAAAAGGTCCACTAAGACAGAGTAGATCAACCAGCAAATAGTAATAGGTGGTTGGAATCATGCGGACTTTAATTTATTTTCTCTGTATTTTGCTGCTTCTCTGAAGTATTTCAACGGAACTAGCAACATGCCGAAACATTCGCCATCCTCTTTTCCCAAGTGTTTGTGGTGCACCTTGTGAGCTTTGCGTATAGCGCGGAAGTATAAATTGTCTGTTCTTTTGAACCAGTCGAATCGCTGGTGAATGAGCACATCGTGTACAAGGAAATAAGCAATACCATAAAAGAGTATTCCCATTCCTATGTAAAATCTAAAATCCATTCCACCCATTGCGCCAAACATCATTAGCAGCCAGCTTGGAATGGCGTAGATCAGAAAAAATACATCATTACGTTCGAAGAATTTTTTGTGCGGAACGTGATGGTCTTCGTGAAAATACCACATAAATCCATGCATTACGAATTTATGCGTAGCCCAAGCCATAAACTCCATGATGAAGAAAGTAGCGATAACAATCAATGCATTCAACGCAATCATTCCGAATTATATTAAACAGTTACTTTATTCTTTTCTCTTTTTACAATAGGTAGTGCAATTTTAAACCATTCTGTGAAGATCTCGGGATGGTTTTGCATTTCTTCTGAAAGCTCAGACAATCCAACATATCTCCACTCACATACTTCATCCCTGTTGATATTTGGCTCTCCATTAAACACTCCAACGAATACGTGATCGAGCTCATGTTCTGCCAGACCTTTGTCGAGTTCGGCGTGATATATAAAACTAAAGGCGTGATGGAGTTCGCAATCGAATCCCATTTCTTCCATGAGACGGCGGTGTGCAGCCTTGGATAATTCTTCCCCGGGACGAGGGTGAGAGCAACAGGTGTTGGTCCATAGTCCACCGCTGTGATATTTCTCCAGCGCCCTCCGGTGAATCAGGAGCTCGTCGTTATTATTAAAAACGAAAACTGAAAAGGCTCTGTGAAGAATTCCTTTTTCATGCGCTTCCATTTTTTCCATCGTGCCTATTTCATTGTCATAGGCGTCAACGAGCACTACTGATTCCATCACGATTGATATTTTTTAAGTTCATTTTCTAATTCTGAAGAGAGCTCGTCGCTATTCAACATGAAGAGAATCGCTTTTTTCCAGAAAGC
>CANGVZ010000331.1 GCA_947457285.1 Flavobacteriales bacterium
ATTTTGATAAAAGAAGTGGAGTAGTGGACCATCTTTCATTTGATAGGTCGTGTGAACATAATCAGGGTCGGCGCCCCATGCGAAGTCATGCACATTATCTGCTTTGAAACACCAAGTCAGCAAATCCCCTTTTGGACGTTTGACTTTACTTTCATCAATATAGCCATGGCCAATTTCAGCGGGGTTTTGAAGCACACCCGTAGCGCCTATGATATACTTTTTATCGATAGTGATGTTCACCTCAAAATTTCCCCAAACGCCATAGAATTCTCTGCCGATATAAGGATTTGGATGCCAACCGTTGCGATCATATTCGCAAAGTTTCGGGTACCACTGAGACATACTATAATCAATTCCTTCTGCACTGCTGCGACCAGAACGGCGAATTTGAATTGGAACTTGTCCTTCAAACTCCATTTCAAAAGTCGCTTTACCTCCAGCTGGAATGGGCTGATTAAGTGTTACTTCGAGAATCGTTTCGTTTTCGATAAACTTTACCGCTTGGCCGTTTACTTTTAATGAAGTAGCATGAAGATGTCCGTATTCTTCAGGTTTTAGCTTGGAAATTCGGTCACCCACACGTGGGTCAGGATCAGCTATTGATAGCGATCTTACATCCATTGCACTTCCGGGTTGGAAAGCATTAAAGTAAAGGTGATAATATAGGTGAGTGAGAGCGTCGGGAGAATTATTGGTGTATTGAATAATCTCTTTTCCTGTAAAACGATGCGTGTTGTGATCGAGTTTAAAATCAATTTTATAATCTGCTTTTTGCTGCCAATATTGAGATTGCGCTTGAAATGCAGTTATTGTAAAAAGTACTAAAAGTAATTTTTTCATCTGTAAGGTTGAGCTTATTGGGAAACGAAGATATTGATGAATTGCGGTGAAGCTGTCTTAAAAATCACCAAACATGGCCTTCTGCATCCATCCAAAGACCTTTGATTTTTAGCGCCTGTTCGAGGATGTCACGCACGCAGCCTTTGCCACCTTCTTTAGGTGAGATGTAATCGCAAATTTCGCGAATCTCGTATGCTGCATCTGCAGGACATACTGGGAGTCCAGACGCTTTCAACACAGGCCAGTCTGGAATATCATCGCCCATGTAGCATACATTGTCAGGGGTGACTTCAATGGACTTTAAATAGTTATTAAATACAGTCATTTTTTCGCTTGAGCCAAGAAAAATATCTTTTACTCCTAATGACTCGAAGCGTTTGCGAACGATTTCATTTTTTCCACCAGAAATGATGGCGATGCGAAGTCCTTTTTTAACTGCGAGCTGAACGGCATAACCGTCTCTGACGTTGGCTGTGCGCATTTGTTCTCCGTCGCTTGTGAGGTACACGATATTGTCAGTAAAGACGCCGTCGATATCAAAGATGAACGTATTGATGTCTTTGAGTTTTGCCTTATAATTCATTTTTTATGATGCAATTTTTGAATGCTTTCTGTTAACATTCGATACAAATTCATGAGTTCCGGCTGCGAATGTAGCAACTCTAGATGTTGATTGATGGTATTGTTATCGCTTCGAATTGCTGGACCTGTCTGCAATTGAACGGGAGAAGTATTGTGAATGCCTTCGATATGCGCATCAATCATGGGCTTTAGAATATCAAAAGTGATTCCGCTATCATTGACTAATTTTTCGGAAATGGCAAAAAGGTGATTAACGAAGTTATTGGCCACAACTGCGGCGAGATGTATTCGGAGTCTTTGCTCACTATTGGCGTAGAAAATGTTTTTTTCAAAAGATTGAAAAGCTTGATAAATGATGGCTTTATCGCTTTCATTTTTAGTTTCGATAATAAAAGGCGTTTGTTTATAGCTCGATGGAATGCCTTTCCGCATGCTATGAATGGCCCACACCACTCCGGATCTCTCGTTTGATAGCGCCTTGAGGCCTGTGGTTCCACTGGTATGAATAACCAATGCCGAGTGTTTTATCTGGCTGCTCACATCTTCTATCGCTTCATCACTTACCGCAAGCAGAATGAGGTCCACATTAGATGGTATCGATGAGAGGCTTTCTATTTTAGAGGTTTGGAATTCGCGGCAGAAAGTCTCGCACTTCTCTTTGTTTCTGGCAAAGACACCAACCAGGGAGTGCCCTTCAGATTGAAAAATACGACTAAAGTGCCAGGCGACATTTCCCGTTCCAATAATGGCTACAGCTAGTTTTGACATGTTACGAAGGTAGAAAAGTCGAGGGAATAATGCATAATTTGAATATTCATCATAGGTTTGTAACACATTAGAAGATTATGGAATTATTGACCCCCCTTCATTGGAAGGATTACGAGTTGTTGGATTGCGGTGATTTTGAGAAGCTGGAACGATTTGGAAAGTACATCACCATTCGACCGGAGCCTCAGGCCGTATGGCCTCGTGTATGGCCTGAAAGTGAATGGAAAAAGCAAGCTCACATTCGATTTGTTCCAAAGAATAGCAATAGTGGTGACTGGGTAAAACTGAAGTCAATGCCCGATCAGTGGCAGATTCGTTATGAATTACCCAATCATAATGATATTGTTTTCCGTTTGGGATTGACGTCATTTAAGCATGTGGGTGTATTTCCCGAACAGGCGGCCAATTGGGATTACATTGTTCAGAGTATAAAATCGATGAAACAATCGAAACCGAAGGTTTTGAATCTGTTCGCATACACCGGCGGCGCTTCGCTTGCCGCCGCCGCCGCCGGAGCGGAGGTGACTCACGTGGATAGTATCAAGCAAGTGGTGACTTGGGCCAATGAAAATATGCAGTTGAGTGAGCTAAACAATATACGCTGGATGGTGGAGGATGCATTAAAGTTCGCTCAACGCGAAGAAAGAAGAGGAAATAAGTACAATGGTATTATTCTCGATCCACCAGCGTTTGGCCACGGACCAAAAGGTGAAAAGTGGAAGCTCGAGGATAACCTCGCAGAGATGATGAAAAATGTTTTGAGAATACTCGACGAGAAGGAACACTTCCTAATTCTAAATGCTTACAGTCTGGGACTTTCGGCATTGGTAATTGAGAATTTACTAAAAGCAACTGCTGGTGATCGCTTGATGATTGGAGAGCTATATCTTCAAGCTAAGAGTGGCGTTAAGCTACCGCTTGGAGTATTCGGTAGATTTGTAAAACATGATTAGTCCAGAGTTACTTCACAATCTCGCACGATTAAAACCTGAGCTAAGATCACGCTGGGGCGTGAGAAAAATCGGTTGTTTCGATGTTTATCTAGATAAGCACCGAAGTTTTGATTGTGAGCTTAATATTCTCGTTGAGCTCGAACGACCACTCGGATGGGAGTTCTTCGCGATGAAAGAATGGTTGCAACTAAAACTTAGGATGCCCATAGATATTTGCACTGAAAACTCCATTAAACC
>CANGVZ010000332.1 GCA_947457285.1 Flavobacteriales bacterium
ACTCTGTAATAACGACCACCAAGAAGTAAATCTGAATGATGAGCGTACTGATGTCTCGAAAACCAGCAAATCCGAGGTTTGCGAAAATGGTCTCGATAAGTAAGGTATTAAAAACAGTATAGCTAAATCCTTCTATGATTAGCAGAATTACCATTGTGGCTTCAAACCACGTGGACCGGATGAATTCTAAAGGATGAAAATCATATATAATTCTGGCCAGATAGTGAATGATATAAAAAGAGAATGAGCCTTTAATAATCAAAAGCGCCAGTTTATTTTCACCATCATTCAACTTAAAACCATAGATCCAAATCATGGTTCCGATGGCCAGTAAGGTCACAACGATATTGACCGCCTTGAAAGCGCCCAGCACACTCTCTTTGTTTTTAAATAAAAAGAGATTTGCTCGTTCTCTAAATTGTGACCAAGCCATTTTAATCCAAATACTTTATTGCCTCATCGAGCAGGCGCGACTTATCCACTGGAACAACTCCAACTTTTTCACACACTAACCCGCCTGCCAGATTCGCGAGCTTCATGCTATGTTCTGCGTTGCAACCTGATGCTAGTGCCAAAGCTGCCACACTGATCACAGTATCTCCTGCGCCCGACACGTCGTTGATTTCTCGTTCGTGGGCCTTTTCATGATAAAAAAGACCTTCAAACAACGTCATTGCTCCAAGCTCCGATAGTGTAACGAGAATATTTTTGGACTGCATTTTATTCTGCAATTCAAGCATATTCTTTTTGAGACTATCGAAGTCATTTTTATCGAATTCGACACCCAAGCCTTCTTTTAGCTCTTTTAAATTTGGTTTGAAAAGAGTGCACCCTTTGTAGCTAAAGAAGTGATCTTTCTTCGGATCTACCGCGGTAGGAATATTTTTTGCGGCAGCCCAACCTAATACAGTGGTGATCACCTTCTCAGTGAGTACACCTTTGTTGTAATCTTCAAAAATGACCACATCCACTTTTTGACGATTGAAAATCTGCTCGATACAGTTGAGAAGATTTCTCTCGTCCGTTGGAGAAAGCGGCTTGGTGATTTCGTCGTCGATTCGAACTATATGATGCGCACCCGACATAACACGTGTTTTTACCGTGGTCATGCGCTCAGTACTATCAATAATTCCTTCAGTAGAAAAACCGCTTTCCTTGCACGTTTTTCTGAATACGTCGCCTTTGGATCCGTCTCCAACCACAGAACACATGATGGCCTTTGCTCCAAGACTTTTCACATTGAGTGCAACGTTTGCCGCGCCTCCAAGACGATTTTCCTTTCGTTGCACTTGCACCACAGGAACTGGTGCTTCTGGAGAAATGCGATCAACCTTTCCCCAGTAATAAGCATCAATCATCACGTCACCCACGATAAGTACGGTGAGATTGTTGAAGTTTTGAAAAAGCCCGTTCAGTTGTTCTGTATTCATTTTTTAAAATAAAAAAACTCTATTGTAAAGCAGCAAGTGCGTTTTTAATTCTCTTAATGGCTTCAATCAATGTTTCTTCTGAAGCTGCATAACTAATGCGAATGCAATTTTCATCTCCAAAAGCCTCTCCTGTGACAACTGCCACCAATTCTTTGCGCAGCATATACATGCTCAAATCTGTGGCATTTTTAATCACCGTATCCCCATCTTTCTTACCAAAGTAAGCTGACACATCTGGAAAGAAATAAAATGCACCTTCGGGTTGATTGATTTTTATGTTTGGAATCTCTGAAAGCAATTGATACACGAGGTCTCTTCTCTTTTTGAAGACATCGATCATATAGCTCACATTATCAGGATCCGCGTCTACTGCCGCTTTCGCGGCCATCTGTGCAATGGTATTTGCGCCAGAAGTAATTTGTCCCTGCATCTTGGTGCATGCCTCAGCAATCCATTTCGGAGCGCCGATATATCCGATTCTCCAGCCCGTCATTGCGAAGGCTTTAGAAACTCCATTCACTGTAATTGTGCGATCGATCATATTGCCGATAGCCGCGATGCTATGTGTCTTTCCAGAGAAATTTATCAACTCATATATCTCATCGGAGATCACGTACAACCCATCCCATTGTTCGATAATTTCTGCAAAAGCTTCCAGTTCAGATTTGGAATAAACCGTTCCCGTAGGATTGCATGGTGAGGAGTAAATGATCAAGCGTGTTTTGTCGTTGATCGCTCCGCGCAATTGTTCTGGAGTAATTTTAAAATCGTTCTCCACTTTAGCTAAAAGTTCAATTGGCGTTCCACCTGCGATTTTTACTATTTCTGCATAGCTTACCCAAAAAGGACTTGGCATTATGACTTCATCACCTTCCTCTACGAGTGCGAGAATGGCGTTGGCAATCGCCTGCTTAGCTCCTGTAGAAATGACGATTTGGTCTGCTGTGTAAGACAAACCATTATCACGTTTGAATTTGCGGCAAATTGCCTCGCGGACATCCAAAAAACCATTCACAGGCGGATAGTGCGTGATATTGTTATCAATAGCGGCCTTTGCGGCATCCTTGATAAAATCCGGGGTGTCAAAATCAGGTTCACCAAGTGATAGTCCAACTACCTTGTGCCCCTGTTGCGCCAATTCGCGCGTCATTCGGGCCATAGCTAGTGTGGCTGATTCTGTAATCTGAGCGAGCAAACTTGAAACTTGTCCTGCTCGTGGGTTATTTTTATTCATTATTCACTATTGCCTTTCGCTCATTTCAAAAGGCACGGCAAACTTAGGAAAATAGAGTGGTATAAAGCTTAAAAGAGTGGCAATTTATTGACTAAACGTTCCACTCCTTACCTGTACGAAAAACGGTGCCTTTAAAATGCGCTACCGCGCGACCATCTTGATTTTTTACAGTCACCGAATAAAGAGCAGTACTCCTGGTAAGGTTCATTTCATTAACCTCAGTAGAAAGAACGTCCCCTTCCTTTACGGGAAACACATGGGATATAGAGGTTTCTATCGAAACGCTTTGAATACCGTGAGCATTCGCTGCGAAAGCCAAAGCACTGTCTGCCAAGGAATAAGCAATTCCTCCATGTGCTATCGAAAAACCATTCATCATTTCCTTGCGCACCGTCATTCGCAAGACAGATTTCCCTGGGGCATCTTGCAAGCGTTCGATACCAAGCCATTGCGACATCGGATCATTGTTGTACATCGCGTCAACAATTTTTTTTGCCTTTTCTAGTGCTTCCAAAATTGTGTGTTTATAGAACGAAAGTACTAATTGAATTCTTGATTTTGAAATTGCAACTCAAATAGGCGTTTGTATTGCCCATTTAGCGCCAATAATTCATCGTGACTGCCCTTCTCTACAATTTTACCTTTATCGAGAACCACGATCAATTCAGCTTTGCGAATGGTAGACAGACGGTGAGCGATCACAATGCTGG
>CANGVZ010000333.1 GCA_947457285.1 Flavobacteriales bacterium
ACCCAACGGAGTTAGAGCTTCTCCAACAAACCTCTAATTTCTCTTCTAGAAGAATCTACCTTCACCTGTTTGATTTGAAAATCATCGATGGAAAGGTTCAAAAAGTTTCGACAGTAGAAATGCAAAAACCCTTTCCAGAAGGTTATTGCGCTGTGCCAGTGGTGTATATTGAAAATAAAGTTTTTGAAACTCCAGATGATAGTCTATCAATTAAGGTCTATGAAGTCATTTCGAGGATGGTGAAGCAACAGAATTTCTGCGTTGACGAATTGCAGATTGATTGCGATTGGAGTGAGAAAACGAAAGAGTCTTATTTTCTTTTTTTGAAAAAAATGAAAGAAATAAAAGGTTGGAAGATTACAACAACCATAAGGCTACATCAAATTAAGTTTTCTGATAGAACAGGTATTCCGCCTGTGGATAGAGGAGTGTTGATGTATTACAACATGGGAAAAATTACCGGTGACAATCGAAATAGCATACTCGACAATCAAATTGGCGAGCAATATTTAGATGAAATTGATAAATATTCTTTGCCTCTTGATCTGGCATTGCCATGTTATCATTGGTGGATTCAACTGAGAGATGGTGTTCCTATTGAGTTGATTACAAAATGGAAGATTGAACCTTCTGAAAACACAGAATTGTTTGAGTCAGTCAATGAGAATTTTTACAAAGTCAAGAAAGGTGGATTTTATGCGGGCTGTTATTTAAAAGAAGGTGATATTTTAAAGCTCGAAATGCCAGAAGAGGAAGAACTTTATCGCGCAGCAAAAACATTTAAAAAAAGAATTCATCAACCTTTTGATGAAGTCATTTTTTTTGAGTTAGATTCGACGCATATTTCATCGTTCGATGCGTCCTTCTTTTCGTCTTTCGTACTTAGCGATAGTACTAATCATTAGCGCTGCTTGTGCCGGCGGAGATTTTTATTATCAATCAATCACCAATATTCAAAGCAGAGCGTTTGTTACTTCAGAGTTTGCGCCACTAGCTTATTACGAAGACAGCCAATTTGCATGGGATGAAAATCAATTCATCGAATATCCCACTTTCAATCAGTCTGTTGTCGAAGATTGGCAGAAATACTTGGGAAATCAAGTGCTCACAGATAGCCTTTCAAAACTAATTCTAGAAGATTCACTGCAAGCGGTGATTGAATTTCAAAAATCATTGGGAGAAAATAAACTCAGCAAAAATCCTCGATTCAGTGAATTCCTAAACTACTTGAAACTTGCAAAAATAGCAGAGTCTTATTCAACCAATAACAATACGTATTGGTGGAGAGAAGCGCAAAAAACAGATTCTTTGAGTCAAGCATTGTCAGCAGAACTGGTAGAGTATTGGCAGGCTTGCGAAGATGATTTTATCAAGTCAAGAATGGAGTTTCAGCTCATTCGCAACAGCTATTTTTCTGGAAATTATATCCGTGGAATTGATATTTACAATCGCTATGTCACCAAAAGACCAGAGGATTTAATGGCATTGCGCAGCAAGAGCTACGCAGCAGGTTGTTATTATAAAATGGGGAGATTCAGCGATGCGAACGCTATGTATGCCGACATCATGGCCGCAGACAAGCGATTTACGCAATCGATGACATTCAGCTTTAGACCTCAGGAGGAACTTGATTTTATTCAAACAATAAATAAATGTTCCAGCGACGAATCGCGCATTTGTGCTTGGGTGATGATGGCATTTTACACGGGAGACGCCGCTCGCGCGATGCGTGAAGTGCGAAAAATCAATGCCAATCATAATGCTATTGATTTGCTTATGTCCAGACAGTTGGCCAGTTATGAAAGTTTGATTAATAACAATTACTATTATGACGCTGATGATTCTGAAAGGTTGAATAAGTTGAATTTTTTGAAAATAAATCTTTCTAATGATTTAGTAAGTCTTTTAGGTGATGCCGCATATCAGCGCAAGTACAAAGCTCATGCAGCGTTGTCTTATTTTTCTTATTTGAATAATGACATTTCACAATGCGACTATCACTTGAACCAAGCTTTTGTTAAACAAAACAAGCAAGACTCGGTGTTTTCTTTTCAGTTGAGAGTATTTAAAGTTTTGCTCAAGGCTGAAAGTCCACAAAATTATACTAAAGAAGATATTGAGGATTTGGAGTGGGTATTCAATCGTGCTCAAGGTATTTGGGATGGAAGTGGAGATACATTCAAGGCTTACCAAACGCTTTTGAAAAAGCTGCAAGAATGTTTTGAAGCACACAATCCAGCTGCTGCTGATGTGCTTTTGCCATCTATGCAGAGTTTGAATAAAATTGAAAATATTAATGCTGCTCTGCAATTTATCAATGCCAAGGATGAAAATCTGTTGCATAATTTCGTAAGAAAGCATGCTGGCTTGAACAAGTCAATGCTTTACCAGTTACAGAGCGTATATTATTTAAAAAATGGGATGCTAAAGCAAGCCTATGAGGCCGCCACTTCAATTTCAGAGGAAAGTGCTTTTGATGGAGATCCTTTTTCTTTTAGAATTAAGGATTGTCACGATTGTGATTTTGTTGAATATCAAGGTCAGCGCTACTCTAGACCTTCATTATTACGAGAGATGTTAACGTTGGAAAACAACCTTGCGTTGAATCCTTCATTCGATGACGCTCTTCTTTTGGCAAATGCCTTCTATAATTTATCCTACCACGGCAATCAGAGAGCGTTTTTCTACCTTGACTATCCCTCACATGGTTATGCTCATGAATTCGAAGACGAGTGGGAGAGTATCGACTGGTATTGGCCAATGAATTACGATGTACAATATTCAATTAAATATTATAAAAAAGCCCTTGAACTAGCTAAGACGAAGGAACAAAAGGCACAGGCATATTATTTAATTAGTAAGTGTGAATTGGCCTCGTACTATAATAGTAGGGGAGAAGATCAAGAGGCTGATTTCATTGCGGGTGAGGGTTTTCAAGGTCTAAAGAATATGGAAGACAGTAAGTTCAGAAAAATGGTGATTCAAGAATGTGGTTACTTCAAGTCATATTTTCAAAATAAAAAATAAACAGTTATGAATATCCCAGCAACGTCAAAAAAGAGAGTGGTGATTATCGGTGGAGGTTTTGGCGGGCTTCAGTTGGCCAAAGGATTGCGCGATAGTGACTTTCAAGTAGTGATGCTCGACAAGCAAAACTACCACGCTTTTCAGCCTTTGTTTTATCAAGTAGCGACAGCGGGTCTCGACCCGGGAAGTGTTGCCTATCCATTCAGAAAAATATTCTCAGGCTATGATAATTTCTTTTTTCGAATGACTGAGGTGTTGAGTGTTGATACTGGTAAAAAGTGCGTGCAAACAACCATTGGCGAGCTGAGCTATGATTACGTAGTGCTCGCG
>CANGVZ010000334.1 GCA_947457285.1 Flavobacteriales bacterium
AACCCCTTTGTTCCTTGTTCTTTGTTCTTTGTTCCTTGTTCTTTGTTCCTTGTTCTTTGTTCTTTGTTCCTTGTTCCTTGTTCTTTGTTCTTTGTTCCTTGTTCCTTGTTCTTTGTTCCTTGTTCTTTGTTCTTTGTTCCTTGTTCCTTGTTCTTTGTTCCTTGTTCTTTGTTCCTTCTTCTACCCCAGTCTTTTCATCACACTCGACTCTACTTGTTCGAAGAGCTGATCGGGTGTGAGGGTGCGCCAGCGGAGGTCGTTCAATTTTCCTCCTAAAACAAAATAGCTGTCAATATTTGCGCTTTGAAAATCTTCTAGCACGTGGTCGCGGAAATTTAATAGTGCAATCCAACCATCCTCGGCATTCACTTCTTCAAACCATTCTTCGTAGTAACAATCATCGCTACTATGAAAATTCAAAACATTTTCTCCAATGATGATGAACTTATAAATACCATGATGCATCAGGTGTTCGATGATATCGCGCTTCAACAACATGATATCGTTGTAAAGCAAATCATTCCACTCACCAATCAATTCAATCACCGCATAACCATCATTATAGTCGGCAAAAATGATTTTCATAAATAGCGTTTGACTGCCGAAACTATCCCATTGTGGATGGATATAATGATTGTAAATTTTATCTGAGAATTCGAATTCGCTATACTCCCTTTCAAAAAAAGGAGAGTAAGGGTCCTCACTTGAAATGTAGTGACCGCGCCAATTATAATAGGGTTCTAAATCGTGCATTATTTTTCTTTTGTAAAAAAGTCTACCGCGGCGCGAACACTTCCATGTTCAAGTAATAATGCCTGCGCCGACGCTTCATTCAATCCCGTTGCTTCCATGATCATCCTTGTTCCGCGATTGACCAATTTTTTATTGGATAACTGCATATCCACCATTTTGTTTCCTCGCACTCTCCCAAGTTGAATCATAGTGGTGGTAGATATCATGTTCAAAATTAGCTTTTGTGCTGTACCACTTTTCATGCGGGTACTTCCTGTCACAAACTCGGGGCCTACCACTGTCACTATAGGATGGTCGGCTTCTGCGATCAGAGGAGCTCCTTCATTGCATGTGATACACCCTGTTGTAATCCCGTGTTCTCGGCATTTGCGAAGAGCATGTATAACATAAGGCGTGGTGCCCGATGCCGCAATGCCCACTACCACATCGTTGGTGCTTATTTTATGGGCTTGCAGGTCTTCCCAACCTCCCGTGGTGCTGTCTTCAGCATTTTCTACAGGATAGCGAATGGCTTTGTCGCCACCAGCAATTAGCCCGATCACAAGGCCATGTTCTACTCCAAACGTGGGCGGACACTCAGAAGCATCTAAGATTCCCAAACGTCCACTCGTACCAGCGCCCATATAAAATAGACGCCCTCCTTGGCGCATCTTGTGCACAATCGCTTCTACCAGGGGTTCGATCATCGGCAATGCCTTTTCAATCGCCATTGGCACGGTTTTATCTTCCGCGTTGATCCCGCGAAGTAATTCGGAAATGGACTTTTTTTCAAGGTCAGTATAATGACTGGCGCTTTCTGTAGTTGACTTCAAAGGAGCTTATTTTGTGACAAAGTTAGGAGGTTTAAGAAATTCCCTATTTTCGTACAGTATATTATTTTATTATGAATCCAATATCAAAACTCTTATTACTGATTTTCTCGGTGTGCACCTTGCCTTTATGGAGCCAATCTGATTCGACAGAAACAGGTTTAATGGGCCAGGCTGCTATACCAGTAAAAATTATTGCGGCTAAACACGAATTCAATGAAAACAATATGCGCGGTGCTATCACTTTGTATCGCGAAGTGTTGGCAGTGGACCCCGTAAATGCTACTGCCACCTACGGAGTGGCTCAGTGCTATTACAATTTGAAAAAATATAATCTCGCATTAGAGTATCTCAATAAAGCCGTAGAACTTAATGCAGAAGTCAACACTTCTACAAAATTCTTTTACGGACAAATTCACCACCGCGTTGCAGAGCTGGATAAAGCCATTAGTTATTATAATGACTTCATTCAGCAGACCAAAGGAAGCAGCTACGAGAAAGAACTAGCTCTTAAATACATCAAGGAGTGCGAGTATGCGAAAGAGGCAATGAAAAATCCCGCAAGTGTAGGCATCGCAAATCTCGGAGTGGAAGTCAATACGCGCTTCGAAGAATACACTCCAAGCATCACAGCAGATGGGTCTCGTCTTTATTTCACCTCAAGACGAAGCGATACAAAGGGAGGAGAAATCGATACCAAAGGTGATTATAAATTCTTTGAAGACATCTATGTGAGCCTGTATGATGAACAAAATAATACTTGGTCTACTGCAGAACAATTGCCAGGAGCTGTAAATACAGAAACGTATGATGCAGTACTCAGCGTTGTGCCGGATGGTTCTGGGTTATTCGTCTATAAAAATACAGTGACCACTACAGGTGACATTTTCTTTAGTAAGCTGAATGAAATGGACAACGAATTCAGAGTGGCTGAGAAGATGCCGCGACCAATCAATACAAGTTATTTTGAGTCTTCTATCAGCATGACGGCTGACGGAAATACAGTATACTTTATTTCTGAACGTCCGGAAGGTATTGGACAAGGAGATATTTACGTGTCTACCAAAAAAGGCAATTCTTGGAGCAATCCAAAGAATTTGGGAAAGATTGTAAATACAGATTATGATGAAAAGTTCGTATTCATTCATCCAAACGGTAAGACACTCTATTTTGCGAGTAATGGCCATCAAGGGATGGGGAGCTATGATATTTTTAAAACGGAGTTAGTAAACGGTCAATGGAGTGTGCCGGTTAATCTCGGATATCCAATCAATACCGTAAATGAAGAGTCAACTTTCTCGTTGACGAGCGATAATAAGACCATGTACATTTCTGCTGAATATGGAGATACTTTCGGTGAAAGAGATATATATCAAATCGATGTTTCAAACTACGATTTGGTTTCAAAAGGATATGATACAGGTACCTTCGGTCAAGTGATTTGTACGGTGAAAGATAAGAATGGAAAAATAGCCAAGGGTATCACCGTAAACATCTATCAAGAGGGATCAAACAAGGTTTTGTTTTCAGAAAAGACTGACAAGGCTGGTAGAATAAAGGCTAGCTTGGCTGGAAATAGAAATTACAAGTTAATGGTAATGGGCGATGAAAGGAACTACGAACAGTCGATTACGCTTTCGTTGCGCAATGATGGAGAGACCGTCCAAAATATTGAAATTACTATGGATTGATTCTTTGAAAAATCAATTTGCCATAGTTAAGTCCGTAATTGCTGGGCTCATATTGAAACTTCAATACGCGGAAGTGCTTGTTTTCTAGGTAAGCGATAAG
>CANGVZ010000335.1 GCA_947457285.1 Flavobacteriales bacterium
TAATAAAAAAAACTCCCCGAAAATTCGGGGAGTTTTTTTTTTCTTTCTTATGAATCCGTTTTCAAGAACCTCTCATTCTCGTATTTGTATCAGCAAGCATCAAGTAAAAATACCTACCTTGAAAATCAAAAACGAAAGTAATTTGCACGCACAAATTGAAGACAGCCCGCAAATAGAAAGATTAAGTTGGTTTACTCTAAATTTACGGGCATATAAAAAATCTATGTTCGAGCAGACCTTTAAAAATATTGATGATATCCTACGTAAATCCGGTGGTTCACAGACTGAATTGGATTATGTAGAGCAAACTTCTTGGGTGTTATTTCTTAAATATCTTGATGATTTAGAAAAAGACAAAGCTACCGCAGCAGAACTCACAGGCAAGACGTACACTCCCATCATTCACAAAGACTTTCAATGGACGGCTTGGGCAATGCCTAAGGATAAAGATGGAAAGTTTGACCACCACAAAGCCCTTACGGGAGATGACCTCACGGCATTTGTAAATAATGAATTATTCCCATATCTCAGAAAGTTCAAGACTTCTGACGCCAATCCTGATACCATCGAATATAAGATTGGTGAAATATTCAACGAGCTCAGCAACAAAGTGAAAAGCGGCTATGGCTTGCGAGAAATTATCAATCTCATTGATCAATTGCGCTTTCGTACTCACGCTGAGAAGCACGAGATGAGCCATCTATATGAAGATAAAATCAAAAACATGGGCAATGCGGGGCGCAATGGTGGAGAATATTACACTCCCCGACCGCTCATTACAACGATTGTAAAAGTATTGAACCCGAAAATTGGCGATAAAATATATGATGGCGCATGCGGTAGTGCGGGCTTCTTGTGTGAAGCATTCAATTATTTGAATAAAAAAGAACTTTCTACCAAGGACTGGGAAATTCTTCAGAAAAGAACATTTTACGGTAAAGAAAAAGCCACGCTCGCCTATATCATCGGCATCATGAATATGATTTTGCACGGTGTAGAAGCGCCCAATATTATTCACACCAACACCCTCACCGAAAATCTGGCCGATATCCAAGATAAAGACCGCTATGACGTAGTGCTTGCCAATCCGCCTTTTGGGGGAAAAGAGCGCGCGGAAGTGCAACAAAACTTTCCGATAAAAACTGGAGAAACAGCTTCGCTCTTTTTACAGCATTTTATTAAAATTTTGAAAGCCGGCGGCAAAGCAGGTGTGGTGATTAAAAACACTTTTTTGAGCAATACCGACAATGCTACCGTGGCCATTCGCAAAACCTTGTTGGAAAATTGCAACCTGCACACCGTATTGGATTTGCCCGGCGGCACCTTTACAGGAGCTGGAGTTAAAACAGTGGTATTGTTTTTTGAAAAAGGCAAAGCCACACAAAAAGTATGGTTCTATCAATTGAACCTTGGTCGCAACCTCGGCAAGACCAATCCGCTCAATGAAAACGATTTGGCGGAATTCGTTCAACTTCAAAAAACCTTTGCTGATAGTGAAAACTCTTGGACGGTAAATGTGAAAGACATTGACCAGAGCACCTTTGATTTGAGCGTAAAGAATCCGAATAAAAAAGAAGAAGTAGCACTGCGCTCGCCACAGGTGATATTGGAAGAAATGAAGTCATTGGACAAAGAAAGTGCTGAGATTCTTAAATCAATTATGGAGTTGATATGAAGAAGGATTGGGAAATAAAGAAATTAGAAGAGACAGTTGAATTTCAGCGTGGGTTGACTTATTCCAAAAAGGACGAAATAGACTTTTCAGAGAATATTGTCTTGCGTTCGAATAATATAGATTTATTAAAAAACGAACTTGACTTTACGGAATTAAAATATATCAATCCTGCTATTGAAGTTCCGGAAAATAAAAAGGTTAAGAAAGGTTCACTGTTGATTTGCACAGCAAACGGCAGTAAAAGTCATCTTGGTAAGGTTGCATTGATTGATGATGATTACAATTATGCTTTTGGTGGTTTTATGGGGCAAATCACTCCCAAACAGAACTTGAATTCAAAGTTTCTATTTTATTTGATGACATCTGATAAATATAAAAAATTTATCAATGAGCTTTCTGACGGTGCTAACATCAACAATCTAAAATTTAGCGATTTAGGTCAATTTGAAATCCCTCTCCCCCCTCTCCCCGAGCAGCAACGCATTGTTTCGATATTGGATGAAGCTTTTGCTGCCATCGCCAAGGCCAAAGCCAACGCCGAGCGCAATCTCAAGAATGCGAAGGAGCTTTTTGAGAGTTATTTGCAGGGGGTGTTTGAGAGGAGGGGTGTAGGTTGGGAAGAAAGAAAAGTTAAAGATATTGGTTTTGCTCAAACAGGCACAACACCTAAAACAGCAGAAAAAGAAAATTACGGTGATTTCATCCCGTTTATAAAACCCGCAGATGTTGATTTTTCAGGCATTGGAGATATACGCTATGACAATGAAGGACTAAGCGAAATTGGATTGAAGAAAGGGCGAAAAATGGAAAGTGGATCAATTCTTATGGTTTGTATTGGTGCAACTATCGGTAAAGCTGGATTTGCAGAACGTGAAGTTTCTTGCAATCAACAAATAAACTCCTTGACAGTGAAAAAAGAATTTGAAGCGAAATTCATTTACTATGCAATGACATCAAGAGGGTTCCAAGACAAAGTTTTGTTAGAAGGCAAAGGAGCACAAGCAACATTACCTATTATAAATAAATCAAAGTGGGAAAATCTTACAATAGCATTTCCAAAATCTAAAACTGAACAAAAAGTATTTGTAGAGAAGTTAGATGCCTTATCAATTGAAAGTCAGAAATTACAAGAAATTTATTTGAAGAAAATCGCAGATTTGGGAGAGCTAAAAAAATCTATCTTGCAGAAGGCATTTTCGGGGGAGTTGGAAACGGAGAAAATTTTTGTGCAATGAGTACTGAATTGAAAAGGAAAATCGAAGACCATTTGAAAGAGATATGTGTGAATACAAAGGTCTGCTCTAAAGGCAAATATAAAATCATTGTTGAAATACCTCCTTATAAATGTTACAGAAACAATTTTGGTGGATCTATTGGTTTTAAGATGAAAATAGGGAAAAATGATTTCATTGAAATTCCATTAGATATGCTTGTTATTCTTTATGATCGCGCTCTTTCCAACAGAAAGATTTATGAAAGACAGGTTTTTGCAGAGCCTTACAAAAAATTAATAGAAACGAAACCATGCTACGTCCACGCTGTCGGCGGCATATTAGAATCAGCCAAACTGGCGCGTAAGCAAGGAAATAAATACCTCCTTGAAGACTTGAAGAGTTAGTATTCTACTCTCGTTTAGAAGTGTTGGAAAATTTAAATGAAAAGCAAATGATAAAAA
>CANGVZ010000336.1 GCA_947457285.1 Flavobacteriales bacterium
AAGTGGATTGGGTTGGATTGGAAAAAATGCCAACCTCATCAACAAAGGTCACGGATCATTTTTTTTCATAGCTGAATTAATTATCGACCTTGAATTGGATGCCGACGGTCCAGTGAAAGATTACTGTGGCACCTGCACTGCCTGTATCGACGCCTGTCCTACAGATGCTATCATAGAACCTTATGTAGTGGATGGAAGTAAATGCATCTCCTATCTCACCATCGAATTGCGCGACGCTATTCCTCTCGAGTTTAAGAATAAGATGACCGAATGGGCATTCGGTTGCGATATCTGTCAAGACGTATGTCCGTGGAATCGTTTCTCTAAACCTCACCAAGAGCCGCGCTTTGAGGCTTCTGAAGAGTTTTTAGGAATGAAAAAAAATGATTGGGTAGAAATGACTGAAGAAGTATTTACCCAAAGGTTCAAAAAAAGCCCGCTGTCTAGAGCGGGCTACTTGGGGTTAATAAAGAATGTTCGTTTTTTGGATTCTGACTAGGCAAGGCCTGGTCTGAATGCGCGGGAGATAATATCTCCGTAGATAGAGCCAAACTGATCGACACACCAGCGATAAAAAACATTGAGCTCTTCTGCTCTCAGTCTTTTGATAGCCTTGTGCAATTCCTTGCGGAAAAGAAAACGATCGAAGCTGACCTTGGTAAGGATCTCTTTGCAAAAATCTAACATGGCCTCAAAATTTTCTTGGATAACGAATATCGTAAAATTTTTTCCTTGCAACTCACTTTTGAAGGATAGTTTTTAACCGAATTAACGTTAAAAATTCCCATCGCCTCCAAACGTGTTGTTGTACCGCGCAAACGTAATTCCGGGCCTTTTATTGCATGTTAAAAATGGTGAATAACTAAGTTAATTTCTCCTTACCCCATTGTTTCTCCAACAGCATTTTTTACTCATTTTTGAGTAAAACATTCAAAATGAGAGTCGCCGGTTTATTAATGACATTATTGTTTCCCGTTCTTTCCTTCTCCCAAGGCTTGAAGGTGGAAATCACGGGAGCTCCCGATGAGTTAAAAAAGGGCGCGGATCTCACTTTTAACATTTCGTGCGACCAATCGTTGAATGCAGAGGTTGCTGTGTTCATGCAGACCTATTTGGGCTATCAAGCGAATGCCGAGTTAACCGCCGGTGTACATGCGTATAAAGTGAATACAGCTGACTGGAAGCCTGGACAATACTATATACTCGTGAAGGGCGAGCATGTGCATGTTCAGCATGAATTTGTTTTGAAAGAATAATACTTAAATAACTATACCATGACAAGACTCCAAGAACTCTTGTCAGAATATAGCGAGAGCCATCAGAACCCGGTGAACAAGGCTGTTCATTGGGTATGTGTGCCGGCTATTTTCTGGAGCATCGTGGGCCTGCTTTACGCTGTGCCACTGCCAGGCGAAAGTGAGTGGATGAATTTGGCGCTGCTCGCCCTTGCAGCTGTGATGATTTATTACGTTCGCCTTTCGATACCTATTTCCATCGTCATGTTCATCTTTTCAATGTCGTGCTTTTTTGCGTGGCGCTTTATTGATGACCAAGGATTGAGTATTCCGTTAATTGCAATCATTGTTTTTGTAGTCGCGTGGATCGGTCAGTTTTGGGGACACAAAGTCGAGGGCAAAAAGCCGAGCTTCCTCAAAGACCTACAATTCCTCCTCATAGGCCCCGCGTGGCTCGCGAGTCAGGTGATGACGAGGGAAGGGGCGAGGGGCGAATGAGAGGGGCGCATAGGAAATAGGAAATAGGGAATAGGGAATAGGGAATTATTGATACTCAAATTATTGGTTGAGTGGCATGGTGTTTGGCTACCAAAAAACAAGACGTCTTAATTTTTTTAAACCAACAATTTAATTCCTCAATTATGAAGAGAATAACTACTCTTGTTTTATTCAAACTATTCGTCGCCGCTCAGATAGCGTCAGCGCAATCCAATCTCAATTTTGAAAACTGGACTGGCAATAATCCAACAGGCTGGTCCACTTCCAACACTTTGACACAACCAAGTGGCGGTGATCAAACAGTGTTTCAGGTAACTTCATCTCCAGCAGAAGGTAGCTCCAGTGTGCGCATGGTAACAGGCGATTGTCCTGAGTGTCCCGACTTCTCGCTTCTCGGTCCGTTTGGTCCACCCACTCCACTGCCAAATCCGCTGGGTGGAAGCATTCAACTTGGATCCTTTGAAAATCCTGGAATTGCATACACGCAACGCCCCATTTCCGTTGACTTTCGCTACAAAGCAAACCCTGCCAACAATGATGCATGCGGTCTGCAAGTGGAACTCACACGCTACAATCCTGCTACAGAAGAAGATGAAACTATTGGAGAAGGATTTTTCGAAGTATCCGTTGATGTAAACAATTGGACAACTGTAAATATTCCAATCGCCTACTATTCCAACCTTACACCTGATCGATTGAATATTTGGGCCACATCAAGTATTGGCTCTGTTCCTGACCTGAGCGCCTTCGGTGTTCCAGATCTACCGCTACCAACACCAGTAGCGGGAAGTGAGTTTTTTGTCGACGCCATCGTGCTGAATCTTCCTTCTTGCGACGACTTCACCATTAGCATGAGTGGTTCTGGAGAATCAAGTCTTGGTGCACTCGATGGTACTGCTTCGGTAACTCCTTCTGGCGGAACGGCACCATATTCTTACGCATGGAGTAATCTAGAGACAACACAAAGCATCGACAATCTAATTCCAGGAGCATACGTTGTGACCGTAACAGACGCTAATGGATGTCAACGTGTGGGCACTTATTACGTAGCCATCGGAGGCTGCAATTTATCGTTGAGCATTAGCGGAACAAACTCATCAAGCAACTCTATCTACACAGGAAATGGCAGCGTTAATGTTACTGCTTCTGGCGGCAGCGGATCATATGAATACCTGTGGAATACGGGAGCAACAGGCACATCTATTAGTAATCTTCCTGTTGGAACGTATGCTGTTTTGGTAACAGAAACGGGAGATCCATTGTGCGCGGCTTGGGCCTACTTTACGGTGTTTGGACCAGCTGGCGGACCCACAAACATTTCTGAAGCAAATGCCCATCAAGCTTCAGAAATATTGGTCTTTCCAAATCCAACCAATGGACAAATTACTTGGATAGCAAAAGAAGAAATTGATCGCATCGAAATATTCAATATTTCAGGACAGCTCGTTCATGCTACCCGGAATAATTCCGTTCTATCAACATACGATTTGTCTGCACAACCCTCAGGCATTTATCTGCTCAAAGCCATTGATAGCCGCGGCAGAGAACACATTTCAAAAATCATATTAGAGTAATTAAAAAAACT
>CANGVZ010000337.1 GCA_947457285.1 Flavobacteriales bacterium
ATTCAAATGGAGGATCCCCAAAAGGCTGGGGATTATTTATTGAAATTCTCATTCCTATTGAGACGCATTTTAGAAAATAGTTTCAAGCGTTGGGTATCATTGGAGGAAGAAATGCACATGTTAAAAGCCTATCTTGATCTAGAGCAATTTCGGTCATCCGACAAGTTTAACTACGAGATGATAATCGATGATCAATTGGATACACAAGAGGTTTCTACCTTGATGCTTATTACCCAGCCTTTCGTAGAAAACAGTATATGGCACGGCTTTAAAAGGGATCAAAAAGATTGTAAGATCACCATTCATTATTTTCAACAAGGAGAAACTTTGTGCATTAGCGTGCGCGATAATGGGCAGACAATCATAGATGAAAATTCAAGATCGACCAGTGCTGCAAAGCGACTTTCCCTGGGAACAGCATTGGTACAAGATCAACTAAGAGCCGTTAGTGAACTCGAAAAAGGATATACCGATATTAAGACAGAAGATTTTTTTGATGCACAAGCTATGCGAATCGGAAGAGAAGTACGTATATATTTGCCGTTAAGAAGACTGAATTAAAATGGTGAAGTATCAGGCGATAATTATCGACGACGAAAAAAGACAACAAGATTTATTAAAGAAAAAAATTCAAGACAATTTTCCTGAGATTGAGCTGTGCGCCATTTGCAGCACTGTAGACGAAGGGATTATTGCCGTTGTAAAACACGAACCGCAACTTGTTTTTCTTGATATCGAGATGCCTGAGAAGGATGGATTTGAATTTCTCAAGTCATTTAAGACAATCAACTTCTCAGTAATATTTACAACTTCCCATTCCAATTATGCAATGGACGCTTTCCGCGTAGCGGCATTGGATTATCTTCTCAAGCCCTTTAGCCTCGAACAATTAAAAGAATCCGTGGAGCGATTCAAAGAAAATCATCGGATCAAGGAAAAAGCGGAGTTGTTGGAAAATTTTCGTGACAACATCGATTTGCAAAGTATTGGTGATCAGAAGTTGGCTTTACCTTCGGGACAGGGATTCATATTCGTGCGAATGGATGATATCATTCGCATCGAATCGCAAGCACATTTGACTACTTTCTTTATGGCCAATAAAGAACAGGTCATTGTATCCAGAACTTTAAAGGAGTGTGAAGACATCATGCCCCCCAAGAAATTCATACGCATCCATCAATCGCATATGGTAAATCTGATGCATGTGAAAAAATTTAACAAAGGAGATGGAGGAATGGTAATCATGTCAGATGGAAGTGCTATTGAGGTATCAAGAAGAAGAAAAGAAGATTTTATTGAAGCATTTCAAAAGTTGTGATTTACCGCTTTTGATTTGAATCATACCAAATTTGTGTTGCATCTTACCTAATATTGTTTTTATCTTTTTTTACAATACTTGCGTTGTTCTTTTGCCGCCTAATCTAAACACAATCAATAACATTAATGGGGCAGGAGGTAATAGACGCAGTGAAGGCGGCACGATTGATTTCCGATTACATATATCATGTAAAGAAAATTGACTCTGCGATCGATGCAACAATCGGTGGATTGTTAAATGCCGATGAGTTAAGGCTTCTTAGTAAAACCGAGCAATCAGAGAAACTCATTTTCTTACCGCAATTGGAAGAACCAAAATCAGGGCAAGTGTACGTCAAGAGTTTTTCAAATAGCAGTGAGGATTCCGTTCTTCCGGTTGAGATTTTTTCGGCACCCACTCTTCATTCTGATATTGATATGCTTTCATTTTTGCATCGTCAAAAGAGGGGTAAAGATGATGCATTTACACCCAATGAAAATATAGATGATAATGCACACGCCAATTTCCAAAATTGGAAGAACATCATCGACTTAAATCCATCTGGTTCTTATGAACTGACTTCCTCGAAAAAGGAAGACCTGATTCAGTCACTTCTTGAAATAAAGAAAACAGAAGTGTTGTTTGTACGCTATTTTTTTGGGGTGAGAAAGGCTATTTATCCAAGTTTAACACTCATACTATGCCCAGTGGATATAACAGGAAGGAATATACTTGTTTTACCTGACGGCTCTGCCGCAGGCTGGATTTCATTATTCTGAAATGAGAGAGATGGATTTGTTTGAATTCTTGGATATTGGAGCTAGGACGCTTATTCCGATTATTGTTTTCTGTGCTATTTATAACCGTGAGAAGTTGACCAAACGCACGAAATTGTTCGTCATTTATCTCGCCTCTTATTTTTTAATCAATCTGCCAACGTTTTTTCATAATGAGTCGGAAAATCTTCGTTGGACAGCTTTCTCAATAGCGACATTATTGGAATCCTTATTCTTGTATTATTTTATAAGTGAGCATATTAAAAGTATTTCACGACTTCGGTTTCTGTGGATGGGCATTATCGTGCTTCTGTGGTTTTTTTCATTTGGTAAACTGTGGTTTCCTTTTTTGACCACTGAGGTTACACCATTTTTTAATACGATTGTAAACGCGATGCTGGCTCTATTGTCAGCTGTGGTATTATTTAAAACCGTTTCCAGCGAACATCCTTTGGATCGAAACATTGAATTCTGGCTGTTTTGCGGAGTTTTCGTTTACAAATTGAGCACGGTGCTTTTAGTCGCATTTATACCATTCTCCTTCCATTCTGATGTGTGGTATTTGCACTCATTGTACTTCATTTTTGGAGGCGTATTTTATGTTATCGGTTTTTGTAGATCAAAATCGGTAGCTGAAAATTGAGTCCTCATCCCGCTTTTTTGTCGATTCATGCCACTTATGGTTTTTTTTCGACCAAATTCAGTTTTTAACAAAATTGTATTCCTGACTTGTTGGATTTTTGAAATGTAGAATTCATCCTTATTCACTGGCAAAGTAAAATCCGCTATAATTTCTAACTCCGCAACTTAAACGCGATGAGCTACCGGCAACATGCAATTGTTGCCGGTTTTTTTTTTACCTTCACCACCCAACCTTATTATCTATGAAGAAACATTTACACATTTTTGCCATCACCGCGCTATTGGTATTATCTGTTGAAAGAAGCAATGCTCAGATTACAGAGTATACGTTTGAAACACATTTTACAGAGGCGTCCATTAATATCTATATGCAAGTGCTCGGTATACCTAGCGGCTTGTTGGAGGTGCAGTCAGAAGTAGATTTTTACAAGGTAAAATATATGACTCCGCATCCCAACGGCACCATGGTAGAAGTGTCGGGAGCGTTGTGCATTCCTTCGGATTTGGATTGTCCATTGCCGATGGCCAGTTATCAGCACGGTACCATCAGCGCAAGAAGTGAAGCTCCATCTAATCCA
>CANGVZ010000338.1 GCA_947457285.1 Flavobacteriales bacterium
AAAAGCGAGACGAACGCGGAAATTTACTATTTAAAAATAGTGAGCTCGATTATGGAAACATTCATTCAATAGACCTTACCAATCCACTTCAACCCATTATATTTTACAAAGAGCAAGGTAAAATAGCGTTTTTAGATAATACCCTCAGTTTGCAAGGAAGCGTGATTGATCTTTTCGATTATGGTTTTGGGCAAATAGAATGCTTTGGTGGATCGCGCGGCGACGCATACTGGTTGTGGGATGTAAGCAGCACTGAGTTGGTGCGCGTAAACAAACAATTTGTACGCTTATCTTCCTCTGGAAATCTTTCTCAATTATTAGGACGCGAGATACATCCAACACAAATCCAGGAATCTGGTAATAACTTATACGTTACAGACCCCGCCTATGGTGTGATGATTTTTGATATCTATGGTAATTATCGATCCTCTATTCCACTGCAATTTGATGGTTATGTTCAAATTGATAATGAGCGCATCATTTACACTCATCAGCAGTCATTGAAAGTGATTGGTTCCAATAAATTTGATGAGATGAGCTATCCCTTGCCGTCAGAGATTCAAGGCAAAGTTGTATTCTTTTCCAGAAGGCTCCATTGTTTACACAACAAACGGATGCAAATATTTGTGATGTTATAATTACTAACATCTCTTTCTCAAAAGGATATTCTTTTTTACTTTGCGCCTTTCTTTATTTGACCTAGACAAATTATGCATATCGCGATCGCCGGAAATATCGGATCCGGTAAGACTACTCTTACCACCCTACTTGCAAAGCATTACAAGTATCAGCCCCACTTTGAAGAAGTGGATGACAATCCATACTTAATTGATTTTTACAAAGACATGCAACGTTGGTCATTCAACTTGCAAGTATTCTTTTTGAAGAGTCGTTTTCGTCAATTGATTGAGCTAAAGAAAAGCTCAAAGAAAATCGTTCAAGACAGAACGATTTATGAAGATGCTTACATCTTTGCTCCCAATTTGCATGCGATGGGTTTGATGACCACGCGCGATTTTGAAAACTATGCAGATTTGTTTGGCGTAATGGATGAATTCATCACTCCACCAGATTTGTTAATCTATCTAAGAGCTTCAGTACCTGCTTTGGTGGAGAACATCCAGAAACGCGGTCGCGAATATGAAGAGGCCATTCGACTTGATTACCTCACCCGTCTAAACGAACGCTATGAAGCGTGGATTAGCACTTATAACAAGGGCAAATTGCTTGTTATTGATATCGACAATAATAAGTTTCATGAAAAAGCAGAAGATCTCGGCAAAATCATCTCCGGCATCGATGCCCAGTTGAATGGACTGTTTAAGTAGATACTAGTGACTAGTGACTAGTGACTAGCGACTAGTGACTAGCGACGGAGCGACGGAGCGACGGAGCGACGGAGGGACGGAGCGACGGAGGGACGGAGGGACGAAGCGACGGGGGGACGAAGCGACGGAGGGACGAAGCGACGGAGCGACGAGGAGATTAGCCAAAACAATTTTGAATTCTCAATCCAAAATTTTTTTTACGAGCCTGCCCATTCATGGGCAGGTTAGGGATAGTTGAGCAAGCAATAAGAAAATAAAATTCCAGTAAATAAAAATGACGATTGTCAAACTAAATTAGGTTGCCAATCGTCATTTTTTTTATTCCGAATTCCGAATTCCGAATTATTCCTGATAGTTCGAAGTACTATACATTAAAAAAGTCCCTTAGTCGCTCCGTCGCCTCGTCCCTTCGTCCTTTCGTCGCTTGTCGCTAGTAACTCGTATTTATTTTTTTCCTTTCAAATCAAGCGTGATGAGGAAGTTGTCCTCGATCATCTTATCGCCTAGATCACTGAAGAATTTAGCGCTGCGGAATTTGATGTCGTATTGCGTTCTATCTATAGCAAAACCACCATTAATCTTAAGTCCACTTTCACCTGTTGGCACAATCACTAATTGCGCTGTTATTGGCTTGGTGATTCCCTTAATAGTGAGGTCACCTGTCACATCAAACTGATGCTTGTTCTTGGCTGTTGCAGACTTGAATACGAATTTTGACTCAGCAAATTTTGTCGTAGAGAAAAAGTCTTCACTTTTCAAATGGCCTTCTAGATCGGCTTTACCGTCGCCAGAAAGATCTTCTACTGTCAAGGTTGGCATGTCAATAATCAACTCGCCCGACTTGATGGTGCCACCCGCGAACTCTACTTTACCAGACTTGAGCTTGATGCTACCATTGTGTTTTCCAGTAACCTTAGTTCCAATCCATCGAATATTCGATTCAGCAGCTTCGAAGGAATAGATTCCGTCGTTGGTTGCAGGGAGATCGAGACCCGCCGCATCCATAGGTTTTACACTTACCTTGCTAGTATCCAAACCAGCGCGTTCAGCTAGTACGCACTTTTGATAGTCAGCCTCGAATTTGGCGTCCGCGTTGCGAAGTTCTTGACACTTTGCTGCGCTTTCAGGGCTTTGACTTCCCTTCACAGATTCTTTTGCACAACCGCATGCGTCAAGCTCTGCCGCGTTATTGGTAGTCCCGCCACCGCATGCATAAGCCGCGAGAGTGATGCAAAGACCGATATAGAGAATGGATTTATTCATGGTATTATTTTATTTTTTTTCGGCTTCTACTTTCGCCTTTTCAACGTCGGTCATTGGACGGATTTTAGAGAATGTTTGGCTCTCTTCCTTTCCATTTACCATTTTATATGTTGTGTACGTCTCCTTCACATTTCCATTACCCAAATCGAGGATTTCAGTCAAAGATCTTTCTACTTGAGTAGTCACTGCCTGTTGCTCGGTCTGAATATTGTTTTTTTCATTTGAAGCGTTTGATTTGTCTGAATGTCCGAGAATTGGAGCGATGGTTAGACCAACCAAACACGTCAACTTAATGAGGATGTTCATAGAAGGACCTGAAGTATCCTTGAATGGATCACCAACGGTATCACCTGTTACGGCAGCTTTGTGCGCATCTGAACCTTTGAAGGTCATTTCACCATTGATCATAACGCCAGCCTCAAAAGATTTTTTAGCATTGTCCCATGCACCACCAGCGTTATTCTGGAAGATTGCCCAAAGAACACCAGACACAGCAACACCAGCCATATATGCTCCAAGAGCCTCTGCGCCCATACCAAATCCAATGATGATTGGAGAAATAATAGTAATTGCACCAGGCAACATCATTTCACGAAGTGCAGCCTTTGTAGAGATTTCAACACATTTTCCATATTCAGGCTTGCCAGTACCGTCCATGATACCAGGAATCTCTCTGAATTGACGGCGTACTTCCATTACC
>CANGVZ010000339.1 GCA_947457285.1 Flavobacteriales bacterium
ATCGAGATTGAAACAAAGCAAGCGAAGTACTGCCGCTTCAAAAAGTCAGGTATCAAGTATATCGACTATAAGGACGCAGATTTCCTTTTGAAACTTTGCAATGAACAAGGTAAGATTCTTCCACGTCGTCTTACCGGTACTTCATTGAAATACCAAAGAAAAGTAGCACAAGCAATCAAAAAAGCACGTCACTTGGCTCTTATGCCTTACGTTGGCGATATGCTTAAATAATATCGGAGGGTAAAAAAATGGAAGTAATTCTTAAAGCGAACATCGAAAAGCTCGGCGCCAAGGACGAAATCGTTGTGGTGAAGCCAGGCTATGCACGCAATTACCTCATCCCTCGCGGATATGCTATTGCTGCAACAGAATCTGCAAAGAAAGTTCTTGCAGAAAACCTTAAGCAACGCGCTCACAAGGAAACTAAAATCCTTGCTGAAGCTCAAGCTACTGCCGAAAAACTCGGAGCTCTTGCCATCAAAATCGGTACAAAAGCTTCTGAAACAGGTAAGATTTTCGGTAGCGTAAACACTATTCAACTTTCTGAAGCCCTCGCTAAAGAAGGCTTTAACATCGACCGTAAGAGCATTAGCCTTAGCGACGACCATATCAAAATGCTCGGAGCTTATGAGGCTAAAGTGAAACTCCACAAAGAGGTTTCTGCGATCGTGAAATTTGAAATTGTAGCTGAATAATTCAGTTTTCAAACAGAATATAAAAGACCGCCTTGTGGGCGGTCTTTTTTTTTCACATACCCTTACTTTTGTATCATGAAATTTGAACTCAGATCAGACTACACACCAAGCGGAGATCAACCCGGAGCGATTCAACAACTCACCGATGGAATCCACCGAGGAGATCGCTTTCAAACCCTTCTCGGTGTTACCGGTTCTGGAAAGACTTTCACCGTGGCCAACGTCATCGCAAACACGCAACGACCAACCCTCGTTCTGAGTCACAATAAAACTCTTGCTGCACAGCTTTACTCAGAGTTCAAACATTTTTTTCCAGAAAACCTCGTAGAATACTTCGTGTCCTACTACGACTATTATCAACCGGAGGCTTATCTCCCAACAACTGGAACGTACATAGAAAAAGATCTCTCGATCAATGATGAGATCGAAAAGCTCCGCCTTTCCGCTACCAGTGCGCTGCTCAGCGGTAGAAGAGATGTGATCGTAGTGGCCAGTATCTCATGTATCTATGGTATTGGAAACCCAGTGGAGTTTCATAAAAGCGTTATCAGCATTGAAAAAGGTCAAGCGATCAGCCGCCAAGGATTTCTGCATCGTCTCGTAGATAGTTTGTATTCCCGCTCTATGAAAGATTTCACTCGCGGAACCTTTCGTGTTAATGGGGATACCGTCGATGTTTTTCTCGCTTATGCCGACTATGCTGTACGCGTCACTTTCTGGGGAAATGAAGTGGAATCAATAGAAACTATCAATCCTGCAACAGGCAAGACACTCATGCCTTTTCAGCAAATCAATATTTATCCCGCCAACCTCTTTGTCACAAGCAAAGCAACCATGAACGAGGCTATGTGGGAAATCCAACAAGACATGGTGGTGCAAACCCAAGCGTTTACCAAGGAAGGAAAATTTATTGAGGCAAAACGTCTTGAAGAACGCGTCAACTATGACTTGGAGATGATGAAGGAGCTCGGCTATTGTTCTGGAATTGAAAACTACTCCCGCTATTTTGACCGCCGTCAACCTGGACAGAGACCTTTCTGTTTGCTCGATTATTTTCCAGATGATTATCTGATGGTGATTGACGAGAGCCACGTTACCGTTTCACAAGTGGGGGCCATGTATGGTGGCGACCGTTCGAGAAAAGTAAACCTTGTGGAGTATGGATTTCGTCTTACAAGCGCCATGGACAATAGGCCTTTGACTTTTGACGAATGGGAAAGCATGCAACGACAAGTGCTTTTTGTATCTGCAACGCCGGCGGATTATGAACTTGTGAAAAGCGAAGGGGTAGTGGTAGAACAAGTGGTGCGACCTACTGGATTGCTTGACCCACCGATTGATGTGCGTCCTTCACTCAATCAAATTGATGATTTGATTGGTGAAATCAGAATTACAATAGAAAATGGAGAACGCGTATTAGTGACCACACTCACCAAGCGAATGGCCGAAGAACTCGCGAAGTATCTCGATAGATTGAATATTAGCTGCCGCTACATCCATAGCGAAGTGGAAACGCTCGATAGGATCGAGATTCTCAGAGATTTGAGGGAAGGCAAGTTTGATGTACTTGTTGGGGTCAACTTATTGAGAGAAGGTCTTGACTTACCGGAGGTATCTCTCGTTGCAATTATGGACGCTGATAAAGAAGGCTTCCTTCGCAGCAATCGCTCGCTCACACAGACCGCAGGCCGCGCGGCCAGAAATGTCAATGGACGTGTGATTATGTATGCTGATACCATCACCGATAGTATGCAACAAACTATTGATGAAACGCTGCGAAGAAGAGAAAAGCAAATTGCTTACAATGAAAAACATGGCATCGTTCCTCAACAAGTGAAAAAGGGCAACAAAACGATTTTCGAACAAAGTGGTTTGATCGATAATCGTAAAAAAACAATCTATGTAGAGCCAGAACAAAATGTCGCCTCGATAGCTGCTGATCCAGTGATGCAGAATTTGTCAAAAGAACAAATTGCAAAGTCACTCGAACAAACGAAAAAGAAAATGGAAAAGGCTGCAAGGGAAATGGAATTCATGGAAGCCGCAAGACTCAGAGATGAAATGTTCGCATTGCAAAAGCTATTAGAAGAAAAGTCTTAATATTGGCATCATAATTATTAGAAAGAATAAAAACATTGATATGAGATATCTTACTGTGGTCGTTTTGGTAGTGTTAACGGTGTTTTTGGTGAATTGCAAAAAGAAAAAGAATGCTGTTGCCACCGATAAGGAAAGCACACCAAAAGAAGTGGTGCAAGAAGAGAGCAAATTGGAAGTGCTGCCATTGAGAATGGACGCGTCATTTGCTGGTCCAACCACCAATGATGCGTTTGAAATTCTATCACAAAAGGTAGAAGGAGATAAATTAGTGATGGAGGTGCAATATGGCGGAGGCTGCGAATTGCACACGTTTGAACTCATCAGCAATGGCGCTTACATGAAAAGTTTACCAATGAAGTTGAATGTATGGCTCACACACAATGGTCGAAACGACCGATGCAGGGCAATGCTCACCAACACCATAACTTTTGATATCAGTTCACTTAAGCCAAAGTCGGGCAATGAGCTCCATCTCATTATAAATGGAAATGTGG
>CANGVZ010000340.1 GCA_947457285.1 Flavobacteriales bacterium
CAAAAGGAACTTACTTTATTGAAGTAATTTCAGAAGGAAAGGTGGTGAGAAAGAAATTGATTATTGAATAAACTCCAATTTCGATAGGTCGAGTTTTGTTTTGAAAACTCCAAAAGCGACAATTGCTTGACCGCTTTCCATTTCGAGTACCTTACCTGTTTGCTTGGTATTTTCCAATCGAACGAGTGATCCGATTTTGATGCGGTCTCTATGAGATTGTTTGACTACCTTTTCCTCTTTATTTTTTTGAACCTTCTTCTGAAGACTTCGCTGTTTGCGCTCTTCATCAATTTTTGTCTTTTCTACCACCACATACTTTTTTATCTCATCGAGCAATTCTTTATTCTTTGCTCTCAGATTCCATGACTCTATAAATTGGGCCATGCGACGACCGTGATTGAGATATTTATTGTTGCGTTCAATGGTCTCTTGTTGACGAGCGAGTCTTTCCTCAAACTTTTCTTTTTTCTTTTCAAAATCTTGTATCGTGGTACTGGCGAGTTTCCCGGCCTCATCTGCAGATTTAGAGAGATCCTCAAGACGTGTTTTTTCAGCCTGCAATGAAGACAAAATTTCATCCATCATCACTTTCTGTTCGCTGAGCTTGGTCTTCGCAGCCTCGATCATTTCTTTAGGAATTCCGTTGATTTCTGCGACCTCAAAAGTGAAAGATGAGCCTGGATGGCCTACTGAAAATCGATATGTTGGTTCAAGCGTATCGGTATTGAAAAGCATACAACCGTTGATTGCGTTGCGCAGCTGCGCCGCCTTCAACTTTATGTTGCTATAGTGTGTGGTGATAACACCAAAAGATTTTCTATTGTATAATTCTTCAAAGAAAACTTCGGCCAACGCGCCACCAAGATCCGGATCGGAACCTGTACCAAACTCATCGAGCAAAACCAAACTCTTTCTGTTGGCGACATTCAAAAAATGACGCATGCGCTTTAGGCGATAGCTATAGGTGGAGAGCTGGTTTTCGATACTTTGATTGTCTCCGATATCCGTCAGCACTGCATGAAACAGCGACATCACACTCTTATCTCCTACAGGAACCAGCAGTCCACTTTGCAACATCACCTGCAGGAGACCGATCGTCTTCATTGTAATTGACTTACCTCCTGCGTTAGGCCCGCTGATGACTAACATGCGGCTGAACTTGTCCATGCGCAAACTTTGAGGAAACGTCGCTCTGCCAAGTCTTTTATTATTGATAAATAAAACAGGATGATACGCCTTTTTTATATCAATAACTTGTTCATCCGAAATTTCTGGCAACTGGGCATCGAGATCCAGGGCTAACCTGCATTTTGCCTGAATAAAATCAAGCTCGGTAAGAAGTTTTTGATAAGCGGTAATCAAGGGCAAACGGTGGCGAATCGAATTGGTCAGTGCTAAAAGAATCTTTCTGATTTCTTTTCTTTCGTCATCGAATAACGACTCCAACTCGAAGTTGAGTTGAATGTTCACCTCTGGTTCGATATACGTAAGACTGCCTGTTTTACTGCTACCAGCCACTACGCCACTCACTTTGCGCTTGTGTGTGCTATAGATGGCCAATACCTTTCTTTCGTTGATGTAGGCCTCTCCTGTATCCGCCAAGAATCCTTTACCAGCAAGGTCTTTCATCACCTTAGCAAAGTTTTTGGCGATTTGACGGCGCACCGATCCAATCGAAGAACGAATGGTTCTCAATTCATCAGAGGCATCATCTTTTACAATCCATTTATTTGTAAAAACCTGCTCAATAGCTTGAATAAGCTCTTGTGTAGGTTCAATCTCCTGTATTAGTTGAAACAATGCTGGAAATGCGAGCTCAAGGCCATCAAAAGCTTTGATAATCTCATTGGTCAAGGCAGAAGCCTTGTGAATGCGGGCAAAACTCTCCTCGCTCAACACGCTGTCCTTCACTTGTAGCCACTTTACTTCCTGATTGAGTTCTTCGAAGTCGATGGCGGGCAACGAAACCGCTTCTCGCCTCATTCGAGTGAATTCTTCAAGCTTTTGAAGTTCGACGCGCAGCGATTGATGATCCAAAAGCGGGCAGAGATCACGCATCCTATCCTTTGCAGTCGGTTGAGCGCAATAATCCCAGAGAATTTCTCGCAGAAAGTCGAATTCTAAGTCCCTTATGGTTTGATCATCAAAATGATTCATAATCGTTTGCAAAGCTATGATTAGCGCGGTGATTTAACACCTTTCTGGCGTAATAGTTCTTACTTTTTTAAAATCCTCTTTTATTATCTTTTAAATGTTCATAATCCAATCCTATTCAAGCTCATCATTTATCGAAATATTTCATCTTTGAGCATCAGAATTTCGGCCCATGAAAAGGAAAATACTTCGTTTTTTCAAAAATAAATACACGTTGTCTTTGACCATTTTCCTCTTGTGGATTTGTTTTTTCAACAACATTGATCTGTTTTACGTCATTGAAAGCCGCGTTGAGCTCTACCGCATTCAGAGGGATGTAAGAGATCTTGAAAAGAAAAACGAAGAGCTTAAAATCTCTTTGGAAGACTTGAGCAACAATAGCGCATCATTGGAGAAGTTCGCGCGTGAAACCTATTACATGAAGCGAGACAATGAAGAAGTTTTCGTCTTCAAAGAAAGAGGCGAATAATTTTTTTTACAAAAACAAATCGATCAACCCTTCAGGAGCCTCAATTTCCACCTTTTTATTTTGATTGTCTATCGTTTTGATGAAGTCTTCATGAAGCGGAAGTAAGATCATTTTGCCATTGAAATCTATCTCTAACTGCGGATTTCCGGCCAGTTCGAGAATTTGATTTACCCTTCCGATATTTCCTTTTACATGATCGATTACTTCATATCCCAGGATGGAACGCAGTTCCACACGAGTTTCATCTGTTTCGGAGAGATCCTCTTTCAGAATAAAAATTTTAGCCTTCACCAAAGATTTGGCGAGGTCTTCAGTATCGACACCCTCAAGTTTTACTTTAACGGTCTTATTTGTTTTTGAAGACAACGACTCCACGAAATAGGGTATTAGTTGACCTTTCACTTCAACGAATATTGAGTCAACATCCCCGTATTCGTTTAGAACCTCCGTGTCCAGATACGCCGTGAGTTCGCCTTTATATCCGTGGAGTTTCGTAAAATATCCGAGTTCGTGCAGTTCGCTTTTATCTGGGGTCATGGAAGATGATTTATAAAAAGAGGCTGCCTCTTTTGGAAGCAGCCGCTTTCAAGTAATCTTTTTGGAAGAATTATTCAGCGCTTTCAGCAGCTGGAGCGTCAGCCGCAGGG
>CANGVZ010000341.1 GCA_947457285.1 Flavobacteriales bacterium
AAGGTGATTCGTGATTAAATAGAATACCATTGCAGGCGTAAATGCCGTATGCTTCGCGATAATTTTTGGTAATCCAAAAAGCATAAAGTTTAGCAACTGCATAAGGACTTCTTGGGTAAAAAGGAGTTGTTTCGCTTTGTGGCACTTCTTGCACCAAGCCATAGAGCTCACTGGTGGAGGCTTGATAAAACTTTGTAGTTTTTTCTCTACCCAAAATGCGCACAGCTTCGAGCAGACGCAACGTACCCACGGCATCAGCATTAGCGGTGTATTCTGGAGTTTCGAACGACACGTGAACGTGGCTTTGGGCTGCTAAGTTGTAAATTTCGTCTGGTTCAGTTTCCTGAACGAGGCGGATAAGATTGGTACTATCTGTAAGATCTCCGTAGTGGAGAGTCATATTCACACCCTCTTCGTGCTGATCTTTGTAGAGGTGATCAATTCGATCTGTATTAAAGAGGGAACTTCTTCTTTTCACGCCGTGAACCTCGTACCCTTTACTGAGCAGGAGTTCTGCGAGGTATGCACCATCTTGACCGGTTATACCCGTGATCAATGCTTTTTTCTTCTTCATTTCTTTTGGTTAAGGCTTGCGCACTAAAGTGCTGCAATTTACGAAGTATTAAGGATTCTCCGAATCGATATGGTATTGTATTTCGCTCAGGCGCTTGTAAATACCGTTGTCTTTGCTAATCAGCTCTTGATGTGTTCCCGACTCTACGACCTTTCCTTTCTCAAGCACAACAATTAAATCAGCATTTCGAATGGTTGAAAGGCGGTGAGCTATCACGAGAGAAGTACGTCCTAACATCAGGTTGTCTAAGGCAGATTGTACAAGTTGCTCGCTTTCGCTATCCAGTGCGCTGGTGGCCTCATCCAAAAGCAGAACCGTTGGATTTCGGAGTACGGCGCGTGCAATAGCAATTCGTTGTCTTTGACCACCACTGAGTTGAATACCCCGTTCGCCCACGACGGTGTTGAATCCGTCGGGAAATGACTCTATGAATCCGAGTGCATTTGCCTTTGCGGCCGCATTCTTTATTTCATCATCTGTGGCTTCAGGCTTTCCGTAAGCGATGTTTTCCTTAATGGTTCCACCAAAAAGAATTACTTCTTGAGGCACGTAGGCCATTTGAGAGCGTAGCTCCTGAAGTGTATAATCGAATGCATTTTTTTCATCAAACAATATCGTGCCTGAGGTTGGGTCATAAAATCTTTGGATGAGCGCTGCAATGGTAGACTTTCCGCTACCTGAAGAACCCACCAGCGCAACGGTTTGTCCACTCTTCACTTCAAAATTTACCCCTCCCAAAACTTCTACATCTTGGCGGGAAGGATAACGGAAGTTCACATTTTTGAATGTGATGTTTCCGTTTATCTTTTTAGTGTCTGGCAATTTCTCCAAAGAAATATCCTCTGTTTTTTGATCGAGGATTTCCATCACGTTTTCAATGACACCCAAGCTTCTGTTGATTGAACCCATCTGAGCGGCCAGACCGCCAATGGAACCCGCTACAAGACCGGTAATGAAGATAAACTGACTAAGCACACCTCCAGGGAGTTCGCCCGTGTCGCGCAGATATGCGCCCACACCCATCACCAAACCGAGGGCTCCGAATAAGAAGATGATGATGAATGTGCCGAAAACACCTCTCCAAATAGCGCCTTTCAACGCTACCTTGCGAATTGACTTAATGCTTGCTGCGAAGCGCACGGCTTCAAAAATTTCATTGGAAAATGATTTCACGTTCACAATACCCGTAAGTGATTCATTTACGATCACACCGCTTTCAGCCACCTTGTCCTGTGTTTCCTTTCCGAGTTTCTTGATGAATCTACCAAAAAGTGCAATCGCAATGATCATTACCGGAAGGGTGAGAAGCATTACCAAAGTCAGCTTGTAGGAATAGGACACCAACCAGCCAATACCAACGATGATGATTACCGTTTGGCGAATAAATTCAGCGAGGGTAATGGTTAACGTTTCTTGAATAGTACTGATATCAGCAGAAAGTCGACTAGACAAATCCCCTACTCTTCTTTCGTTGAAGAATTGCATGGGCATTCTGATAATTGTATTGAATGCATCACGTCGCAAGTCATACATTGCATTTTCGGTAACGAATGCAAAGATGTACACTCTGAGAAACGAGAAAATTCCTTGAATAATGAGGATAACTACAAGAACAGTAAGCGTAAGACCTGTGTCACCCCAACTTGGATTGATGGGAACGAAGTTTTGAATCATCTCGGTCATCTGACCGCCAGGCAGCGTATTATCTCCTGATGGATTCACAAGTCTGCCTAATAATGCGGTGATTACGATTACGAGTAAACCTGAAACCACTAACAATAGGAGGCCCGCCAGAAAAAGCCAACGGTCTTTTTTCAAATATCTAAAAATGCCCCAAGATTTAAGGAGCGCTTTTCTGGAGAACTTCTTCTCCTTTTTTTCTTCTTTTTCCAAAATAATTCGTCCCGTTAAATATAACGGGACGAAGTTAGTGGGATATCATGAAATAAATCGCAATAGTATTGTCATGATTTGTTTTAAAAGCCGGTAGCAGTCTTTTTAGCCTTTCGAACGGCCTTTTCTACTTCTTTTGCCTTGAACTGTGAGTACTCGTAGTCGGGTATCAATTGCTTGTACTCCGTATCGAATCTCACTTTTACATAATGATCCACGAGGCAAGGAAATTCCACATTTTGGATGGGCTTAAACAATCCCATGTCCAGATTACATTCGTAGCCACTTGATTTAGAAGGCATCGAACGGGTGTCCACATATACCTTTTTGTTTACGAATTCCTTTCCACCAAACCAAAGTTCATATTCATGACCGATAGGTAAGATGAATTCATATGAACCATTGTCTTTGCTATAAAAAGAAGCGTAAACTTCTTTATCTTGATATACTACAATCTGCACATTTTGGGCAGATTTATCGGTTTCATTGACAATATCAATTTCAAAAATTTGACCTTGAATGATAAAGCGATCCGCTCTAACTTCCTTCTTTGCAAAAGCTGGAAGGGAAAAGGCCATGATAAGAAAATAAAGTAAGGGTTTCATTATTCTTTGTTTTTAATAACCGTATGCTTTTAAAACAGACACCATTCGAGCCTGTATATTCTTTCTGTATTTATCATCCCAAACCAGAGTTTTCTTTCGAGGAATATATTGCGCCTTGGCGACTGGCACCTCTTTCATAAAATCGAGGCCCATAAAGCCTGAATCTTTGAAGAGAGCTACATCAATTTGCATT
>CANGVZ010000342.1 GCA_947457285.1 Flavobacteriales bacterium
AAGTCTTCCTGTGAAAAGGAATGGCCGTGAAAATCCACATCATAATAGAACCCATTTTCTATGGGAGGACCAATAGCCAACTTAATTCCAGGGTATAGCGCCTCCAAAGCTTCTGCCATCAAATGCGCAGAGCTATGCCACATGGTCGACTTACCGTTTTGATCATTCCACGTCAACAAACGCAACGTCGCATCCTGAGTGATGGGGCGCGTAGCATCGACTACTTCACCATTCACTTCAGCGGATAATACATTGCGGGCCAAACCTTCACTGATAGACTGAGCCACTGCCAACGCAGTAGTGCCTTGATCTACCTGTCTTACCGACCCATCTGGTAGGGTAATGTTAATCATAAAACAATCTTAATTTTTTAGGAGTGCAAAGATAGTGATTTTTAAGAGAGTATAATGAACAATAGCCTTTTATTCAAAGGCCAAAACCAACGTATTTCGCAAAAAAAATTGGATTATTCATTTTCATCCTTTCTTTTGCACAAAATTTCGAAATGACCGTCGAACAGTTTTTTGACCATTTATTAAAAGAGCTCGATACCCACCCAAAATTGAAGGGGTATTACCGCTTTCTTAATAATGAAAAGTCATTCGAATTCCGGAAAGCCTATTACATCCAAAGGCTCGAGTACATCCATCAGCAAATGAAAAATATCGATGGTCCTGTTTGGGACATCGGATGCGGATATGGAACCACTGCCCTATTTCTAGCCCTCAATGGATACAAAGTGCATGGTTCAACCTTGGAGTATTATTTTAATGAAATTCCCCAAAGGTTGGAGTATTGGTCGAAAATCGGAGATATTTCAGGTTTCACTTACGATTATGAAAATCTCTACGACAGTAAACCAGAGCCGAGCTATTATGCGGCGGTAATTGTTCAAGACACGCTTCATCACACAGAGCCTATAGATGAAGCAGTGAAGATTATCAAAACAAGCCTTCGCGCTGGAGGAAAAGTCATAGCCGTAGAAGAAAATGGAAATAACATTATCCAATCTTTTAAACTTTTTCTTCAAAGAGGAAATAAAAGAATCATCGACTATACCGATGAGAGACTTGGAAAAACTATAAAGCTCGGCAATGAAAACATTCGTCCGTATGCCGAATGGAAAAGAATATTTGAAAAAGAGGGATTCACGTTACCACAGGAGTCTGTCCACTACGTCCGCTTTTATCCACCTTTTTTCTTTAAAAACGATTGCGCGAATGTGATTGCCAAGGAGCAAGAAAAATGGCGCAACAATAGCTTTCTCCGTGAACGCTTCTTTTTTGGGCTAAACTTCACTGCGGTAAAGTGATCTTCCCGAGAAGAATTTAAAATGTGTCCAAATCAGAGTAGTTGAATTCCAAAACACTCTCACCATCTTTCTCAAAAGAAAGCACCCCCACCGGAAGCGACTCTAGTATCGCTTCAGTCTCCAGATACGCGGTAATCCAATGATTCCTGGTAAATTGAAGAACTACCTTGGAAGCCATAAAAATCTTTCCCAATTGAATTAAGGAAAGTTTAAATTCAGCCGGGGTCATAGTTCTATTGAATTGAACATCCCCTACAAGCAGATGCGGTGATGATTTCACTAAAAAGTCAATACCGTTCAGTTGTATCAATTGAACAATTCCATTTCTCAGTTTATATTCTAAAAACTCGTTAGAATGCGCGACAGAGGTATCCTTGAAAGAAACTTTTTGTGTACTAATTTTTAGTTGAGATGTACGCCATTTCAAAATGCTTCGATAAAGCTTATTTACAAGAAAATTTTTAGAAGCAAGCTCACAAAACGGAAGAGCACCCGTTCTCAAAACAACCTTTTGCAAAGAACCTTGAAACTTCCAATTTAATTTGTTTTGAAAACCAGGAAGTGAATTCTCATTTGGAAATCCATAAATAAACTCAACTCCCTCTTCGCTTGCCGCTTCAAAGGTCAATTTTGCCAATGCTACAAACAGTCCTTTCTTTTGATGGTTGGGATGTGTCATAGTGGCACCTGATTGCGCAATTAAAACTGAGGAATTTCCTCTTTTACCTATGATTGGAAATACACCGTAGTATGCCGCCACTTCTCCATCATTCGCTAATGCCAAGAAGCCAATGGTATACTTTCCGAACAATCTTGTATCGAATATGCTCCGCAACTCCTGCTCTTCGATGTCAGAATTAAAAACCAACCTGTGAAGCTTCGTGATAGCGGGAATATGCTCCTCACCAATCCTTTGAAATTGATATGTAGTGTTTATTTCCATCCCTTATTTTTAAAAGCACGATGAATATGAAACACATTTGACTCAAAAGTTGTAGTGCTCGACACCCCATGCCTATTAAAGATTCTCCTATCGGATGAATCCTCAGGTAGCAAATAATCTACTGCAAATTGAATTTCGAAACCAATCTTTTCTGCCTCATCTTTTACTTGAGCTGAGTAACTGCCATCGGGATAAGCGATGGAACAAATATCAGCGCCAACTAATGAATCCAGAGTCTTCTTAGACCTCTGCATGTCTAATTTAGCAGCTTCCAATGAAATATTTCCCAGATTGTAGTGTAAATCTGAGTGCGAACCAATTGAAACAAATTTTGAAGCACTAAATTCCTTTATCTCTTCTTCGGTCATCAATCTCCAAATGTCCTCATCAATTTCTTGTAATAAATTATAAACCTTATATTCATTACAAAATTCAATTAGCAAACGATCTCTTTGATCCGCGGGCAAACTTTTTATGTACTGAAATAAGCTCTCGCCAGATGCCTTATTTACGCCATGAATAAAGTCTAATCCATCAAATTTTAAGATCCCATTGTAACGCTTTGAAGCTACCGTGATTAAATCAGCCCACAACACTCTCAACTCATCATTTCTGTAGGCCAGAGTAGAAATAAAATATACAGCAGGCACTTTGTATTTTTCCATTACAGGTAGTGCGTATTTGTAATTATTGGCATACCCGTCATCGAATGTCACCAAAACTTTTTTTCGTCTCGAAGATGAAAAATTGTTCTTTGAAAAATCATCAAGAGAACAAATCTCAAAATTTTTAGAGATATACTCAATGAGTCTGGAAAAATGATCCAAGGGCAGATGCCGAGGGGAAAACCAAGTGGTGTCACTTTTTGTAACACCATGGAACATTAAAACGATTTTTTCATTCTTTGTTGATCTCGAAATCCACTTCTCCAACCCCAATGAATAAATCGTTGGAAAAAGTACTTTTCTTGAAACAGTTTTCAAAATAGACATTACTTGAA
>CANGVZ010000343.1 GCA_947457285.1 Flavobacteriales bacterium
AAGGCTTGTGCAGAATTGATTGCAGGAGTGAATAGTGCTGAAGGAAAATTGCCGGTTTCGCCGAACGCTGATTATCTCTGCCTTTCTGGTTGTTCGATTGAAGGTGGAGGAAAGTTGAGATGGAATATTCCGACAGCCAAAAATTCTTCACTTGTGCTAGTGCAAGAGAATTCTAATGTAAAGGGAAGCCCCGCTTCAGACTATGAAGAGGACATGATGAATGATAAAGAAGGAATGCTTCTGTCACTCGGAGAAAGATCGTTTTCTCGAATTGATTCCATTGCGCTTCGGGGAATCTTGGAAGGAGCCTATCCAGGCTGCAGAGTCTTAGTGGCTAAGGATGGCAATGTGCTTTATGATAAATCTTTTGGTAGTCTAAATTGGGATGATAGCCAGCCCGTTTCTCAAAACACAATTTATGACTTAGCGTCAATCACGAAAGTAGCTGCCGGTACTTTGGCGGCAATGAAACTTACTGATAAGGGCTTATTGGATGTAAATAAGAAGCTAGGAGATTACCTCAATATACCTACAAATAATCCATATGCCAATGTCTTAATTAAGGATATGTTGGCGCACACTGCTGGATTCACAGCTTGGATTCCTTTTTATACCAAGACGCTAAAGAACGGTTTGCCCGATCCTGATATTTACCGTCCTGTGAGTGAGCCTGGTTTTACAACTCAGGTAGCAGAGGAACTCTATATCCGTGACGACTACAAACAAAAGATATTCAATCAAATTCTTGAAACTCCCATCAGTGCTGACAAGACGTACAAGTACAGTGATTTGGCTTTTTATTTTGTGCAGCATTTAGTGGAGGAAATTTCGGGAACAAGTCTTGAGGATTTTGTAAATAGAGAATATTACGAGCCGATGTCATTAGCGACAATTGGATACAAGCCTACGGAGCGTTTTACAAGGGAAATGATTGCTCCAACGGAAAATGATAAAACATTTAGACAACAACACATTAGAGGTTTCGTGCATGATCAAGGCGCTGCTATGCAAGGGGGCATCGCAGGGCACGCCGGACTTTTTTCAAATGCTCAAGATTTGGCTGCAATCATGCAAATGTTGATGGATGGTGGCGTATATGGGGGTAAGCGTTATCTGAGCGCTCAAACCATTAATATGTATAATACACGTTATTTTCAAGGAAATAGAAGAGGCCTTGGATTCGATAAACCGGCATTTACTAGAAACACCGGCTCTACCTGCCCTGAGGCCTCGCCGTCTAGCTTTGGACACACTGGCTTCACAGGAACCATATGTTGGGCTGACCCTGAGACGGGAATAGTTTATGTTTTCTTGAGCAATCGCGTCAATCCGGATGCGGAGAACAAAAAAATTCAGGCTCTGGATATTCGTACTAAAATTCAGCAAGAAGCTTATCGCGTGCTTGGCTACGGAAGCAATTAAGTAAAGGTTTTCTTTTATTATCGTCGTGAACTTCCGACCTTCGTTGCCTATTTTACAGGCATGGCACAAATATTAAAAATCGGAATAGTAGGTTATCCGACCTACGGGGGAAGTGGAGTAGTGGCAACGGAATTAGGAAAAGCCTTGGCTGATAAGGGGCACGAAATTCATTTTATCACATATAGTCAACCCGTTCGCTTAGGGGCGATGAAGAAAAACATCCGCTACCACGAGGTGAACGTAAGCGATTACCCGCTTTTTCTGTACCCGCCATACGAACTAGTGTTAGCGAGTAAGATGGTGGATGTCGTAAAGTATGAGAAGTTGGATTTGTTGCATGTACACTATGCGATTCCTCATGCTTCTGCGGCCATTACTGCAAAGCAGGTGTTGGCAGACGAAGGAATCAATATTCCCGTAATTACCACTCTTCATGGCACCGATATTACCCTTTTGGGAAAGGATGCTTCTTTTGAGCCTGTAATATCATTCGCAATTAATAAAAGCGATGCTGTGACTGCGGTCTCTCAAAGCCTAAGGTTGGATACATATAAGCTTTTTGGAATTAATCGTGAGATTGAAGTGATTCCAAACTTTATCAATACAGAGAAATTTGAGTTTCCTGATAGAGAAACTATTCGAAAGGAATACGCACCAAATGGAGAGAAGATTTTAGTACATATTTCAAACTTCCGTCCAGTGAAAAGAATATTGGATGTGATAGAGATTTTCGCTCGAATCCGAGAGGAAGTAGATAGCAAATTGATTTTAGTGGGCGATGGACCGGATCGTTCGAAGGCAGAAGCTTTATGTCGCGAAAAAGGAATGTGTGAGGAAGTGATTTTTCTTGGAAACGTAAAAAATCCGACTGAGGCCCTGGCCGTAGCTGATTTATTTCTTCTTCCGAGTGAATCAGAGAGTTTTGGCTTGGCAGCACTCGAAGCTATGGCATGCGGAGTGCCTGTCATTTCAACAAATACTGGTGGCTTACCCGAGGTAAATCGCCATGGTGTGACCGGCATGATGAGCAATGTGGGCGATGTGGAGGATATGGCAAAAAATGGCAAATACCTGCTAAGTGATGAAGCACGTCTCACTAAATTCGGTTTCAAAGCGCGGGAAAGAGCCTTGGAGTTTGGTATTGAGAAGATTTTACCACTTTACGAAAACCTATACAATTCAGTTTTACAAACAGTATGAATCAGTCAGCGCCTAAGTTTATTGGAAAAAGAATAAGTGTTCAGAGATCAAAAGAAGATATCGTAATTACTATAACGCAACAAATACAACGATGGCAAGAGGCATTGCTCATTGGTTGGTTGATGGCCTGGACATTTTGCGGAGTAGTTTTTATAAAGTATGCCATTCAGACGACAGTGATGAGCGATCGCGTTTTCTTCATCATTTGTTCTTCTCTTTGGCTTTATTTCTTTGTGAAAATTGTAAAAGTATTTATGTGGCGAAAGGGCGGTAGAGAGATTATTCGTCTTTCGAAAGGTAAGGTCGAAATAATAAACGCCTACTGGAAACGAGGTTTGCCAGAGACTTTTATGATGCGAAATATTTTCAAGCTCGGCTTAATCAAACGTGATCCGGGAAATTTTTTGGCATTTCTGGATGATAGCTTTTGGATCATTGGTGGCGAGCGAGTAGGCTTTAGTCACTCGGGAACGAAGATTAGATTTGGAAAGCAATTAGAACTCAAAGACGCAGAGCTTTTGGTGCGCGTAATTGAAAGTGGAATGCGTGAATTCGGAAAGGAATAGTTAATTGCGATCAATAAAAAATTGAAGAGCCATTTCATAAGACCAAAGTCCAAAG
>CANGVZ010000344.1 GCA_947457285.1 Flavobacteriales bacterium
CATCGACATGATGCATCGCGATGAACTTCTCTATTATGATATTCAAACCATCGGTGATACAGTAGTTCATCGACATGATGCATCGCGATGAACTTCTCTATTATGATATTCAAACCATCGGTGATACAGTAGTCTACGGATATCGTGTATCCAAAGGTTGGGCTGAAGAACAGCATTGTTATTTCTACGCCGTATTCAGCAAACCATTTTTAGGTATGGATCAGCTCATGCAACGCACTGATGGCGTGAATGAAAATGGTGAACGAAATATTGTCTACGAAGAAGTACAAGTATTCTCACTGCTATTCGCACCTGATAAAAAGAATGAGCTCATCGTGAAAGTTGGAATAAGCGGAACCGATGTAGAGGGTGCTAAATACAATCTCTGGAATGAAGCTAAAGGTTGGAACTTTGATAGCTTTAAAAACAACGCTAATAAAAAATGGGAAGCACAGCTGAAAAAACTGCCTATCAAAAGTGACGACCAAGACCATTTAGTCAATTATTACACTGCTCTATATCATTGTTGCACCACTCCAAATTTATGGAGTGACGTGGATGGCAGATACAGAGGAATGGACGGACAGATACACATCGCGGCAGACTACAATCATTACACTGTATTCTCTCTTTGGGATACGTTCAGAGCGCTACATCCTCTCTTTACCGCAATAGAAAAAGAACGAACGGGACACTTTATTCAAAGTTTCTTGAGCATGTATCAACAGCGATTTGCTCTACCTGTTTGGGAACTTGCCGCTAATGAAACGAACTGCATGATTGGTTACCACAGCGCCAGCGTCATCGCGGATGCTTGGGCAAAGGGAATTCAAAACTTTGATCAGAACCTGGCTATGGAAGCTCTGATTGGTTCTTCTTTGAATAGCGAAGAAAAAATGGCGTATTACAATTTAGGATATGTCCCTTCCGAGAACTTTTCAGAAAGCGTAAGTAAGACGCTTGAATTTGCATACGATGATTGGTGCATTGGAATGTTCGCTAAGATGACTGGAAATGATGGTGCCTATGAGGAATATATGGAGCGCTCGCAAAACTGGAAAAATCTTTTTGACCCCGAAACTAAATTCTTCAGACCCCGCAGGAATGCAGGCTTCATCGAACCCTTCGATCCGTATCAAGTCAACTTCAATTTTACCGAAGCAAATGCATGGCAATATCGTCTTTTCGTTCCTCACGATATTGAAACACTCATTGATTTCCATGGTGGAAAAGATGGTTTTAGAAAAGCATTAAACGATATGTTCTCGGCAAAAACTACCACCACTGGTAGAGAACAAGCCGACATTACGGGGCTCATCGGTCAATATGTGCACGGCAATGAACCAAGTCATCACATGGCTTCTCTTTACAACTACGTAGATGACAACTATGACAAATCTTTTGAAATGACCCAGCGCATCATGAAGGAAATGTACAAGCCCACACCAGATGGTTTGTGTGGAAATGAAGACTGCGGTCAGATGTCAGCATGGTATGTTCTCGCTTCACACAACCTTTACTCCACCACACCAGGAGCAAAACAATGGGTGCAAACAGGGCCGACCGATAGTACATTCCAGTCGCTTGGTATACGCAGCTCTATTGCTCCAAGAAGCAGAAATACCAGCGATGCCATCTTATCACTCCCTATCGTAAGCGCAAAAAGCCAAGCCTTTACGGATAGCTTGTTGATTACATTATCGCACATTGAACCCGGAGCCTATTTCAGCTCTTATTTCACCGATGCAGACGGAAAGGTAAGAGAACTGCGTGGTAAACAATTCTATATTCATAGCACAGGAACGGTGACTACAAGAGCTATCTTCGGTGAGCAACAAAGCAAGGATATCAACGCTACTTTTTACAAAAGAAATTCTTCTTTAAAAATCAAACTCACCAATCAACCAGACCCACAATATACAGGTAATGCTCAAGATGCTTTGGTTGATGAGTTGAGAGGAAGCAATGACTTCAGAACAGGCTCCTGGCAAGGCTTTAGAGGACAAACATTAGAAGCAGTTATTGATTTGGGAAAGGTTCAACAAATCAACTCCATCACGCTATCTACCCTGCGCGATATTAAGTCTTGGATTTTCCATCCCGTTTCTGTTGAGTATTATATTTCGAAGGATGGTAAAGAATATTTCGCAGCTGGCTATCACGAAGATGATGAATGGGACAATTATTACGCAGAAGTAAGAGAATGGCAGTCTACGCCTAACGCACAGGCGCGTTATGTAAAAGTAGTAGCCAAACCTCTGATGAATATCCCTGCAGAACACCTCGGGGCTGGCGAAGCGGGGTGGATTTTTGCGGATGAAATTATCATCAAATAACATGATCGAGAATCCTATTTTTTTTGATAGAAATCTCGCGCACACTACCATGCATCCCTTGGGTTTGCATATCGAACGCGCCGAGGGAATCTATGTTTATGACACCCAAGGAAAGGCCTATATGGATTTGGTATCGGGTATAGGTGTAAATAATATCGGTCATGGTGTAAGACCTGTCATTGATGCCATCAAAGCACAATTAGACAAACACATGCACGTGATGGTGTATGGAGAGTATGAGCAAAGTGCTCAAACACAAGCAGCAAAAGAACTGACCTCGCTCCTACCCGAACAATTAAACTGTGCTTACTTCGTGAATAGCGGAACTGAAGCGAACGAAGCCGCACTTAAACTCGCTAAGAGACTTACACGCCGAACTAAGCTTGTGAGCTGTCGTGGCGCATATCATGGAAGTACACATGGATCACTTTCTGTTAGTGGCAACGAAATGAAGAAAGCCGCATTCCGCCCGCTTTTGCCAGATGTTCACTTTATTCGTTTTGGAAATTTTGATGATTTAAAAATGATTGATGAGCGCACAGCAGGCGTCATCATGGAAACGATACAAGGCGACGCTGGTGTGCGTATTCCTTCACCTGAGTATTTGCAAGCAGTGCGAAAGCGTTGCGACGAAGTTGGTGCAAAATTGATTTTTGATGAAATACAATGCGGAATGGGACGAAGCGGAACATACTTCGCATTTTCACAATTCGGTATTGTGCCTGACATCCTAACACTGGGAAAGGCCTTGGCTGGAGGAATGCCAGTCGGCTGTTTTGTTAGCTCTAAAGAAAACATGAAAGAGCTCACCCATGACCCTGTTTTAGGACATATCAGTACTTTTGCAGGACACCCTGTAATCTGCGCCGCAGTAGCGGCTACGATA
>CANGVZ010000345.1 GCA_947457285.1 Flavobacteriales bacterium
AATGAAATCAATGCTCTAAAATCGAATGAAGAAATCTTGAAACTTCAAACAGCAAATCGACTCTATTGGATTGTGGTTTTAGGTTTACTCTTGTTATTAGCGATAGTGCTATTCTTCGTGTGGCGCTATAATGCCAAGCGCAGTCTTGCAATTACCAAACAGCAAATTCAAATCAATGAATCCAGAATTCGGGAACTTGAACAACAAGCGCAGATGGTTGCGATGGATGCAATCATTCGCGGCGAACAAAACGAGCGATCACGTGTAGCTCAAGACCTGCACGATGGTGTAGGTAGTTTATTAAGTGGTGTAAAATTATCCCTGTCAGCTATGAAAGGAAACATGGTGATTAGCGAGGAAATGGCAACAGCTTTCGAGCGCTCCATTATTCAATTGGATTCGGCCATAGCCGAAATGAGAAGAGTGGCTTACAACATGATGCCAGAAGCTTTAGTAAAATATGGACTGGTGGATGCCACAAAAAATTTCTGCTCTGATATCAATGCATCCAATCAGATCAGCGTGATTTTTGAGGCAATAAATTTTGATGTCGTTCTCGAAAAATCAAAAGAAGTGATCGCTTTTAGAATGATTCAAGAATTGGTAAACAATGCGATCAAACACTCAAAAGGAACTCAAGTTATCGTGCAGTTATCATCATCTGATAATTGGGTTTCCTTGGTCGTGGAAGACAATGGAAAGGGGCTTTCATCAAATTCTACCGCAGTCAAGGGAATGGGACTAGAGAGCCTTAACAATCGTGTTCAATATTTGAAAGGAAAGCTGGATATGCGCAGCGATGAAGGGAAAGGATTGTCAATTTTAATCGAATTCCCCACCAAATGAAACAGCTCAGCATACTTGTAGTAGACGATCACCCCGTGGTGAGGGAAGGCTTGAAAGGATTACTTCAGTCAATTTCGTGGATTGCCAATATAGAAGTGGCGGGGCATGCGGATGAGGCATTGAGTGTTTTGAATAAAGGATTTTATGACATTGTAATCACCGATATTCATATGCCGGGAAAGTCAGGAATCGATTTGGCTCATATCATCCAAAAGGACTTTCAGCCTACGAAAATTTTGGCAATGAGCACCTTTGGGGATCGAACCTATGTGAGCGAAATGATTAAGAATGGAGCGAGTGGTTTTCTCTCTAAGAATAGCGATAAAGAGACCATTGAGGATGCCATCATGCGCATTATGAATAATGAGATGGTGATAGGAAAACACCTGGAGGAAACATCTCGTCCAGCCATCATTCACGAGGATCAACCTGTACTTACGAGAAGAGAGCGGGAGGTGCTCAATTTGATCGCGCAAGGCCTTACGAACAAAGAAATAGCAGATAAGATTTTTGTCAGTACTACCACTGTGGACAGTCACCGCAAAAATCTTCTGCATAAATTTCAGGTGATGAATACTGCAGCATTGGTGGCGCAGGCCGCCAAGTATCAGCTGCTCGACTGATCACTATCGTATCAGCGTCACAAAACCAAATCGTTCAATGGCATCGTTGTTCAATAGAACTGCACTCAGACGATAATTGTAAATACCATCTGGAAGGTAATATCCATTTTGTCCGCCATTCCAGCATTCTTCGATATCAGTGCTTTCAAATACCATTTTACCCCAACGATTAAATACCTGAAGGGTCATGCTTTGAATGCACTGACTTTCTATGCAGAACTCCTCATTGGGTTCTGAATTATTCGGTGTAAATGCATTTGGAATAAACAAATCGGTGCAGGAATTATCCAAGAAAACAAAAACAGTGTCACTCACGATACATCCTTCGGGAGATGTGGCAGTAGCGATGAACTCTGTAGATGTCTCGATTATTCCAGAGGTCGCATCGCAGTTGGCGCAGTTGAGCGGATCCGATGGACTCCATGAAATGTTGTCGAAAGGATTTGTTGCGCTCAAATTAAAGGGTGTTTCGTTTTGTGCTACAATATCTTCACCGGCGTTCAATTCGGGAAGTGTAATTACATTGAGTTGGAATGTGCCGTCGATTGAGCAAATGCCCAATGGAGTAGATACAATGATTTCTTCACTGCTGTTGGCGATAAATGAAATACTGGCACCTGTAAGTCCGTTGCTCCATGAGTAAGCGGAGCCACCCGATGCAGTCAAGGTCACTGATTCGCCAGGACATACTTCTGCTGGACCAGTAATCGAAAGTTGAACGGCAGGGGAGAAAGTCACGCTGATTTCTTCAGGTTCGCTTTCGCATCCGTTTTGAGTCACCACAAGACCATAGGTTCCTGTGGCTGTGACATTAATGCTGCTGGTGGTAGCACCTGTGCTCCATAGATTGCCCGTTGCTGAGGATGAAGTAAGCGTTATCGTTTCGCCAAGACATTCTTGAGTTTGTGACGCGGAGATGTTGGCAGTTGGGTTTTGGTTGACAATGATTTGAGTACTGGCAGCTTCACTTTCGCAGCCATCCACTGTCACCGTGGCGTAATATGTATTGTTCCCTTGATTCGGAGTGGGCGTGAATGTATTTCCGGTTGCAACGGATGTGTTGAGCGTTGCGCTTGTGTACCAGTTGATGATGCCTCCTGCTGCGCCTTGTGCGTTGAGGGGGGAGATATTGTCATTTATACAATAAGTAGCGCCTCCGGTGATAACGGGTGGTTCTGGCTGGGCGCAACATGCATTTACAACAATGGTGTCAGTGAGGTAAGTATCTGGCTCGAAGTGACAGTAGTCTCCTACAGTGAAAGAATACGTACCAGGCTCGGTGATGGTAATGATTGGTCCGGTGGTGCCATCGCTCCACACATATCCAGGATAAGTAGGTGGCTGGAATAGGACAGGGTAAAATGACAAATCGATGGTAATGGGGCCATTGCAAAGGTCTGTTTCAGTTTCTTCAATGAAATTATAGCTTGAACCTCCCGTATAGATCGGGTTAGGGTCGGTAGCTGGAGCAATCAGGCAGCAATTGCCAGGTTCTGAAATATTGTAATTGGGTTCAAAACAGCTGTAGCTGAGATGGTGCGCATAAAGGGCGGTTCCTGCTCCAAATTCTTGTAAGAAGAACTGTGCGATTTGGGGTGCACTGTTTCCACCACCGGCATTAGAACCATCGCATGAGCCTTCTGCACCGGTGATGCAATTTACCAATGGAGGAAATCCGGGAGCCACGGGCTCACCAAGAAAAGGTGAAATCGCGTTGTTTCCTTCTGAACCATTATAAAT
>CANGVZ010000346.1 GCA_947457285.1 Flavobacteriales bacterium
CCATAATGTTCGCCATGTATCTGCCCCGATGTTGGGCAAGTTTTCTCCCTTAAAAAGACTATCTGCTGCTATCTTCGCGGCTTCTTTCTTCGCTAGATAGTCGTTGTATTTCCCCTGAATATCGAGCAGCACGGCATCACTGGCGGCATTCCATATTGCATCTACCTGTGTTTTGTAACGTCCAAGCTGGGCGTTGTGCGCGTTCAGCTTCCGCGCTGTTGCGGCTGGGTCGGAGGCAAGGTCAACCTTCAGTGTTTCATACCGCTTTTGTTCTTCATCGCTCAATTGGCCTAACGCAGCAACATCATCAGGTTTGGTTTTTTCGCTCAAGGCGGCAATCAGTTTTCCTGCTTTTGTATCAGACTTGCATTTCGGCGTTTTTAGCGATGCTGGCGTTTTGCTTTCCAGTTCATCTTCTTCATTCTTAAGGCGTTGCTGTATTTCCTTGCACACGTCGGAGAGACGTTTCAGAAGTTCAAGCGGGAACGGATTATAAGCCACCTCATTCTTTTCGTCTACATGGACGTTTGCAGCGTTGGAATCAAAGACGCTGATGGCGGACAATTGCAGGTCTGTTTCCTGACCTTGCTGCCATGTTGCCGTGCTATTCTGGTCATCCACAGAAAATTGGATATTGGCTTTTGGAGTTCCGCGTTTGGTGGAATAGATATTGGGGTGAATTATGTGCTGCCCTTTCGTTCGGGCACGACAGGCACTTTTCAAAATGCGTGCATAGCCAGATTTTCCAGAACCATTATCGCCATAAACTACCGTCACGCCTTTGCCTTTTTCAATGCTTAGGCATTCTCCTGGCTTCAGTGCATTAACATGATCGGTATCGCGGATGGATTGAAGGTTGACGGTTTTGCACGCTGCATCTGGTGCGGGGACATGCTCTTTTTTGATCGGCACCGCCTTAGATTCATCACCCTTGGAAATCACCAGCAATTCTTCATAATCACCTTCATCAAGCGATTCCTTGCTGCACAAACGACGCAGCGCATCACGTTGCCACATGGGGCGATCAGCAGACCATGTTACAATGTTTTGTAGCGCACCAGCCGCCGTATCCAGACGTTCTGAAATTTCAGGCTTCTTTACAATTTCTAAAGCTGCTCCCATTATTGATGCCTCTAATTAAATTTCCGATATTCATCGGCACTGATAACTGTGTCGTACAAACCAATGGTTTCTTGCTCGTGTCTGCAAATACCTGTGTATTCTAGGCTGGCATCCTCATATCTTTTGAATTTGTAAACGGCATCATTCATCAGTGAACTGTTGAACACACCGAGGCTCACAAGCAGCTCGAAATCTTTCACATCAAGACCAGTTACTTTCTTGAAAAGCCCAGGTTCCAGCTGTGTGATGACATCTTTAAGGCTCTTTTCACGATAGTCTGTAAGATACATGAACACGGGGACTCGAGTGGCAAACTTAATCAGTTTCTCCTGAATTTGCTTCCGCACGCTTTTGTATTCTTTTTCCTCTGCCGACATTTCTTTCTTTTCTTTGGCAGTCAGATCGCGCTCGTTAGCTTCTTTTTTGAGTTTTTTTACTGACTCCGATTTATTGATAATTGTCTCAATTTCTTGGTTCAGTGTACGGAAACCTTCGATTTTCATCAGAGCTTCCATTGCCTCCTTGCTTTTCATCAGGCGTTGAAGCGTATTGTTATCCACGTTGACCAGAAGCGCACTTTCCCAGCGACGAGCAAGCAGCGTCGCGGTAGTTCCACTCATTGCCATGTCAAGCACGCCAGCGGCATTGATTTGCTTCATGGAGCTGCCATCATAGGCCAGCACTGGCAGGAAATGGATGAACTCCTCAACCTTCTTTTCAGGATTAGATTCGTTTACGTTAAGGCGGCAGCTGTAATCAGCAATTTGGCGCAGCGCACGATCTGGCGCGAAGTCAAAAACATAGCACTCACGCTTGATTATTTCCTGCTTGTTTGGCGATTTACCATCTGGGTTTTTTATAACCCACGGTGTTTGCACCCTGAACGCAGCCTGAAAATAAGTTTCTGGGCTGGAAGAATTGCGAAGCATAAATATGCCAGTCCACGGCTTTACAGATACGCCCGTTGTCAGCTTGCCGCAGGACAAAGTGATGGTTTTTGATTTAAGTGGGTTCTCCATAGCGGATTCCACAGGTTTTATTGCCTCCACACCCAATCCCGCCTCAATACCAGCGCAGACAATAGCGTCGTAATCGTGATAAAATTGGTTTTGCCTTTGCTCCAAAAGATTCTTCATCGCATGACAAGAGGACACGGATGGGAGAAACCAGAAAGTGTGCGAAAGCACACTGAGTAGGCGAGCGTCTGAGAAAGGCATCGGTGGCTTTTGCGCCCCCAACTTTAGATTATCGATGGTGGTTTCCATGTGCGAGCCACGGATAAGGTCAAGCCACTTTTGAACCTCGGTTTCATACTTGAATTTGGCCAACACACCATTTCCAGACGCAGCGAAAAATTCGTTGAGGTCAAACTGATTAAACTCACCGCCCATAGCGATCTCACGAATCGAATCGGGCAGCTGATAGGTGAGCATCACCATGCGCGGCAATGACTCATAGGGATTCTTGTTTCCCTTCCATTGTTCTTTTGCGCGTTGCTCGTCGGAATAAGTCCAGTTGTAAATCTGCTCCTCGATAAACTCGCCAGATGCAATCGCTCTGAAAGGAGTGCCAGACAAGTAAAGGTAGGAGCCTGTAGTGATCGGCATATTTCCTTCATCAAAATACTCAATACCTTCACCTTCGCCAAAACTTATCTCTTTCTTGTCTTCGGCTTCAAATAGCTCTTTGGCATTCTCACGCCATGCGCCGTAATGGTATTCATCAAAAACAACACAATCCCAGTTGGTGGTGTGTACCCATTCATTTTTTGATTTGATGCCGCCAGCGGTATTTTTTCCAAGAAAATCTTGGAACGAGCCGAAGCAAACAATAGGCTTTTTGGGATCGGCTTGTTCAAACGATAGGCTGTTGCGTGAAATGAATTGCCATCCATCGAAATCAACATGGGTGTTCAAATCTTCTTCCCACGCGCTTTGAACCGCAGGTTTGAAGGTAAGCACCAGAATGCGCTTCCAACCCATGCGCTTTGCAAGCTGATAGCTGGCAAAAGTTTTGCCGAAACGCATTTTTGCGTTCCAAAGGAAGTGCGGCGTTTTATCAGGATTCTCTTTCTTAAAG
>CANGVZ010000347.1 GCA_947457285.1 Flavobacteriales bacterium
AAGCGCGGCGAAACGCTCGGTACCATTGCGCGCAAGCATAAAGTTGGAATTAGTCAACTGAAAAAATGGAACAAACTCAGAAGCGATAAAATTCGACAAGGTCAAAGACTAGTTATTGTAAAAAGTACAAAAAGACGTGTGCCTAAGCCCGAAATCACTCCCGAAAATCCGAACATAGATCCGACCGCTGTGCCTGATGCTGTCGATACAACACAGGTGGTAGAAAATCTCAAACCCGACTCGGTAAAAAAACCCGAACCACCCGTTCCCACAATCGAAAACAAGCAGAATAAACCTGCGGAAAAATTCACTTATTACAAAGTGAAGTCGGGAGATTCACTTTGGAGTATTGCGAAAAAATACAAAGTCACTCCAGAGGAAATCATGAAGTGGAATAAAATCGGAGAAAAAATAAGACCCGGACAAAAGTTAAAAATAAAGACAAAATAATTCCTGCAATGATCAAGAACATTCCTTTATTACTCACGGTTGCAATTGCTCTGGCAGCATGCAGCGAACAGAAAAAAGAACAAGAAATTAAGCTTATGACGATTGACAAGTATCCGAGTACCACCAAGGTGGATTCGAGCCTCAACTTTCACGGCACCGCAATCAACGATCCTTATTTGTGGCTAGAAAATGACACCAGCGCCGAAACGGGAGCATGGGTTGCAGCACAAAACAAGGTGACCAGAGGCTATCTCGACTCGATTCCCTTCAGAAATAAAATCAGAGACCGAATCACCGATCTCATCAATTTCGAGAAAGTTGGCTCGCCAGTAAAAGTGGGAGATCGCTTTATGATTTATAAAAATTCAGGCCTTGAAGCACAAGGAAAATACTTCGTTCGCAATGGCCTCAATGGCGCAGACGAACTCTTCCTCGACGTGAATGCATTGTCTGAAAACGGCACCACTTCGGCATCATTACTCTCACCGAGTGACGACAACAAATATGTTGCATTTGCTATCAGCGAAGGTGGAAGCGACTGGTCGAAAATTGTAGTGTATGATATCGCTACGAAGCAACCAACAGGCGATGAAATCAAATGGGTGAAATTCTCTGATTGTGCATGGTACGACAATGGTTTCTTCTACAGCCGCTATCCAGAGCCTAAAAAGGGCGAGGAATTGAGCGGCAACAATCTTTATCATATGGTGTACTACCACAAGATGGGAACGCCACAAGATAAAGACGAACTTATCTACCGCGATGAAAAGCGACCTTACATGTACAACGGCTGTTATATAAGCGAGGATAAAAAGACAATGTTCTTGATTAGTTCTCCCGGAACAGACGGTTCTGAAATTTGGTATAAAAACCCAGCTGATAAAAAAGCGGCTTTCACTCCTCTTTTCACCAATACAGCCGAACACAACTCTCCTGTGGACGTCTTGGAAGATGGAAGAATTTTGATTCTGACAGATGTGGATGCACCAACTTATCGTTTGGTATCTGTTGATCCCAAAGCACCACAGAAAGAAAATTGGAAAGAAATAATTCCTGCTGGAGATAATCTTCTTCAAAGTGTCACTACTGGTGGCGGAAAACTATTCGCATTCTACCTTGACAAAGCCAATACCCGTGTCTTCTCTTTCAACCCTGATGGAAGCGGGAAATCAGAAATCGCATTACCCGACAAAACGGGCTCTGCTGGCGGTTTTGGAGGAAAACGAGGCGACACCTATAGCTTCTACTCTTTCAGCTCTTTCACCTATCCGGGTGTCATTTACAAGTATGATTATGCTTCAGGAAAAAGTGAAGTGTTTTATCAAGCAAAATTGAACTTCGCTCCAGCTGATTATGAAAGCAAGCAGGTGATGTACAAGAGCAAAGACGGTACGGAAGTGCCCATGTTTATAGTACATAAAAAAGGATTGAAACTCGATGGCAACAACCCCACTCTTCTCTATGGATACGGAGGATTTAGCGTTCCGATTCAACCAGGCTTTTCAGCGAGCCGTATCATGTTTTTGGAGAATGGCGGCGTCTATTGCATCGCGAATATCCGCGGCGGCAACGAACTCGGTGAGGCGTGGCACCAAGCAGGCATGAAAGGCAACAAGCAAAACGTATTCGACGACTTCATCGCTGCCGCTGAATATTTGATTAAAGAAAAATACACCTCATCACAAAAACTCGCCATTCAAGGCGGATCTAACGGTGGCTTGCTTGTTGGTGCATGCATGACCCAACGTCCTGACTTATTCAAAGTAGCTTTACCAGCGGTCGGTGTAATGGATATGCTTCGCTTCCATTTATTCACCGTAGGCAAAGGTTGGATTCCAGAATACGGCTGCGCTGATAATTCTAAAGAAGAGTTTGATTTTCTGGTAAAATATTCTCCTTATCACAATTTAAAACCAGGCGTCTCATATCCTGCAACATTGATAACCACTGCAGACCATGACGACCGCGTAGTACCAGCGCATAGTTTCAAGTTTGCAGCGCGTTTACAAGAATATCACAAAGGAGAAAACCCTGTATTGATTCGCATCGAAACGAGCGCTGGCCATGGCGCTGGAAAGAGCACACAGCAAGCCATTGAAGAGCTTGCCGATTTGTATTCATTCCTATTCTACAACACTAAATCTGAAGTAAAATAATGATTGATATCGCACTGGCTACCATCCAAAGCCTATCTGTTCATCACGTAGGAAACAAGAATAATGGAGATGAATTACTCATCTCGCAAAATGAGATCACCATTGGCGATAGCTTGTTTCAAGATAAGCTATTGAATTTCTTTCTCGGTTCACTTCCGACGCACGAACAGTTGCGATTTACCAACGCACAAAATGATTTCACTGAAAACGCTCTTTACAATTGGTGTAAAGAGCTTTTCAGTGGAAAAAAATAACTTTCATACACTCACCGTACACATCACCAAACATTTATTCGATGTTTCAATGCATCCCCAAATCAAATCAGGCGATTTGTTTGTGGTGCATTTGAAAAACATTTCTTACAACGGAGAAACCGTGCAGGGTCTAGGTATTTTCAAGAGTGAAAACAAGCACAGCTTCATTCAAGTGCATACCGAGAACAAACAAGCAGCAGTTTATCTATTAGAAGGAATACATCTTGAAAAACTAGACAAAGGCGCCTTAATTCTCAATACAGAAGCAGGAGATGGATACCGTGTTTGTATTCTCGATCGCTCCAATAAGAACACTGAGGCGGAGTTTTGGAA
>CANGVZ010000348.1 GCA_947457285.1 Flavobacteriales bacterium
GAATCTTATGGATGGTCACTGAAATTTTACATGGTAAAAAATCAGAAGTTGAGAAATCCAAATTGAGCGCATTGCATGCTTTGAGAAAGATTGATATGCCTTCTGTGCTTTTCTTTTTAGGAATTTTATTGGCCGTGTCTGCCTTGCAAGACGTAGGTCACTTGCGCACGCTGGCGGGAGCTTTGAAAGATAGCCTTGGTAATGTTTATGCAATCAATATCGCTATTGGTGCGCTATCGGCGGTTGTAGACAATGTGCCTCTCGTTGCAGCGAGTATGAACATGTATGAAATTGTGCCAGCACTCACGGGAGATGCTTGGAACGATATGTTTGTACAAGACGGACCTTTCTGGCATTTCTTGGCTTATTGTGCCGGAACGGGTGGCAGCATGTTGATCATCGGGTCTGCAGCAGGTGTTGCTGTGATGGGTTTAGAGAAAATCGACTTTATGTGGTATGTCAAGAATATAACCCTGTGGGCTTTGCTCGGATATCTAGCTGGTGCAGGAGTTTATATTTTGGAAATGATGATATTACATTAAGAACCTTCACTAACAACGGTCTTTGAATAAGTTCTGGGAGACCCGGAGAAGGATTCACAATTTCCACCGAATTTCGTCGTTGCAAGCCCACATGGGCCTTAGTTACTCTTAATTCGAAACAATATGGATTTGTTATTCTTTCTTCAAGACAATTTAACCGTAGGTGGTCAAGCAGCTAGCAATGCTGTCAATCTTCCAGATGCTCCTGTCGAGGAGGGTATTAACTGGCTCAATGAGTTTATCAAGGGAGCGTACATCTATGTTCCACAAATAATACTAAGTATTGCAGCAGTCTATATTTTCTTCGAAAGAACTCAAGCTATCAACAAAGCCTTGAAGGAAGAGGGGAATTTCATGGAGAAAATTAAGGAATACATCAATCAAGGTAAATTGGATAGCGCTCGCAATCTTTGCGCTACTACTCAAACGCCCGTGGCACGCATGATTGAGAAAGGTATCATGAGAATTGGTAAAGACATGAGCGATATCAAAGCGGCAATTGAAAACGTGGGTAAATTGGAAATTTATAATTTGGAAAAGAATGTTTCTTTCCTTGCTACCTCATCTGGTGCTGCACCAATGTTGGGATTCCTAGGAACCGTAATCGGTATGGTCGGTGTATTCCGCTCGATTCAGGTGAATGGTCCTGACCTCGCAAGTATGGGTGGTGATATGATGTTGGCGATGATTACAACAGTTGTCGGTCTGATTGTGGGTATCATCAGTTATGTCGCTTACAATACTCTTGTTGCCCGCATCGGTAAGGTGATTCATAAGATGGAAGCACGTGCCGTAGAATTCATCGACATCCTCGAACAACCTACCAACTAATACTCCACACTATGGATTTTGGAAGAAGAAATAAAGTGGCGGCGGAGGCAAATATGTCTTCGATCTCCGACTTGGTGTTCCTCTTGCTCATCTTCTTCATTGTGATGTCCACGATGGCGGTGAATGGAGAAATGGTGAACCTTCCCAAGACGAGCACTGGTGAGTCTGTTGCTGGCGCGGCTTCTGTGACCATCACAAAAGACCTAAAGTATATGGTCAACAATACAGAAGTTTCAAAGGAAGAGGTGAAAGATAAATTGACCGCATTGATGGCTGGAAAGCCCGATGACAAGCGCACTGTCATCCTCAATGTTGACAGAGATGTACCTACAGGAGAGACGATTGAACTTTTTTCAACTTTGAAGGTACTGCGTTGCAATCCAGTGATTGCAACACGTACTAAAAAAGAAGAATAATGACAGAATCAAAATCACATAAGACCATAGCGGCCTCGGGGAGCATTGCTGTTCACGCAGCACTTGCTCTTCTATTGATGCTTGCCCTCAAAGATTGCGGAGGCGGCTCGGGAGGCGGCAATCAATACATGGCTTTGAACGTAGCTGCCCTTGGCGACTCCGACATGGGAAGTGGTGAGGATCCAGGTGCTCCGGCACCATCAGCGTCTGCTCCACAAGAGCCAGTGGAAGAGGAGCAAGTGGAAACACAAGATGACGCACCGGTGGTGGCTCCAAAAACGGAAACTACTAAGCCCAAGGAAACAAAGCCAAAAGAGACAAAACCTACGGAGACAAAGCCCAAGGAAACAACGAATAATACGGTGAATAGTGCCTTGGATGCTTTGAATAATAACAAACCCGATGGTGGCAGTGGCGAAACAAAGCCCGGCGGAAACGAAGGCCGTCCGGATGGGTCTATTTCAGGTAAAGGTATTTTTAGTGGCGGCGGTGGAAGCGGTAATTGGAGCTTGAGCGGCCGCACGATGTCTAGTCCCCCTTCGCTCGACGAGCGCCCTCAAAGTGAAGCTACAATTATCGTTTCGATACTTGTAGACCGTACTGGAAAGGTAGTAAGTGCAAGTGTTCAGGATTATACCGGTGGAACGGAGGGAAGAGCGAAATTGGAAGAACTGGCCTTAAAAGCTGCGCGTTCGGCTCGATTCTCAGCGAATCCCGATGCAACGATCAATCAGAAAGGAACCATCACCATCAACTTTAAGTTGAAATAATCACAAGACTTCAGCGACAGTAAATACAGAGCCTCCGATTAGGATCATATCTTTTTCGGAGGCTTTTTCTTTAGCAGCTTCAAAAGCCGAACGAACGCTCGGGTAAGTATCACCAGTTAGCCCTTGAATAAGGGCTTGTTCTTGCAATAAAGCAGCATCCAAACCTCTCGGGATATCAGCTTTGCAGAAATAGTAAACTGCGTCTTTTGGAAGCAATTTCAAAACAGACTGAATATCCTTGTCATTCACCATTCCAATCACGAAATGAAGTTTTTCAAACTTCTGATCTTGTACTTGCTTCATCAAAATTTCAATGCCGTCCACATTATGCCCTACATCTGCAACTGTCAGTGGTGCATTTGCTAAAACTTGCCAACGCCCCATGAGGCCGGTGTTTTTAATGACGGTAGCGAAGCCTTTGCAGATAGCGTCTTCGCTGATATTCCATCCTTTATCTCTTAGAGAAAGTAAGGTTTGATAAGCTGTTCTTCTATTTTGATCCTGATAATATCCTTTGAGTTCTGATGCAGGGGGTTCGGTGGTCGAAATAGAGGCGTCGATCCATTGAACCGAATATTCATTCGCTTTTTGAATAATAACCGAACGTACATTCGGTTTCATTTCGCCAAGCACA
>CANGVZ010000349.1 GCA_947457285.1 Flavobacteriales bacterium
GCTGTTTTATCAGCCATTGCCATGACCCGATTTGTGAACTAACAAATCAATATTTGGTTTAGAAAGGTTGTATAAATTTGACCCATTGATTCAATAAATAATCATGCAAGATCAATCTCCTTATACTCCGGCGAATAAAGTGCGCGTTGTAACCGCAGCATCACTTTTTGACGGCCACGATGCGGCTATCAATATCATGCGCCGAATCATTCAATCTACCGGTTGTGAAGTTATTCACCTCGGACACGACAGAAGTGCAGAAGAAGTAGTCAATTGCGCCATTCAAGAAGATGCACAAGCCATCGCCATGACCAGCTATCAAGGTGGACACGTAGAATATTTCAAATACATGAGGGATTTGCTTCAAGAAAAAGGAGCGCCTCATATCAAAATATTTGGTGGCGGCGGCGGCACCATTTTGCCAGAGGAAATCAATGAATTGCATGAGTATGGCATCACCAGAATCTACCATCCTGATGATGGGCGTGCGATGGGATTGCAAGGAATGATCAACGATTTGGTAAAAAAAGCAGATTTTACAGTGGGCGAGCATCTCAATGGCGAACTCACGCACCTCTCGGTCAATGACCACCCTTCTATCGCGAGACTTATCAGTGCTGCCGAGAATTTCCCCGAATTAAACAAAGGCATATTTGATAAAATAAAAGAACGAGCTAAAGAGTCAAAAACTCCGGTGCTCGGAATAACAGGTACTGGTGGTGCTGGAAAATCTTCTATGGTAGACGAATTGGTGAGAAGATTCCTGCTCGATTTTCCCGATAAACACATCGGTATTGTAAGCGTGGATCCCTCGAAAAGAAAAACGGGTGGTGCACTATTGGGAGATAGAATTCGAATGAATTCAATCAAAAACCCAAGAGTCTACATGCGCTCGCTCGCTACACGCCAATCCAACCTCGCTTTGAGCAAGTATGTGGCCGAGGCAGTTGCTGTGCTCAAGGCTGCAGGATTCGACTTGATTATTCTTGAGACTTCTGGTATCGGACAAAGCGATACTGAAATCATGGATCACAGCGATGTCGCCTTGTATATCATGACTCCAGAATTTGGAGCTGCAACGCAACTTGAGAAAATCGATATGCTCGATTTCGCAGATGTGGTTGCAATCAATAAATTCGATAAACGCGGAGCACTGGATGCGCTAAGAGATGTTCGCAAACAATACAAGCGCAATCACCAGTTGTGGGATGCCGAAGACGAAAGCCTTCCTGTGGTTGGCACCATTGCCTCTCAATTCAACGACCCCGGCACCAATGAACTTTACAAAAAGCTAATCGATAAAATAGAATCGAAAAAGCCTTCAGGACTTAGTAGCAGTTTTACAATAACTAAGGAGATGAGCGAGAAGATCTATATCATCCCGCCTCATCGCACGCGCTACTTAAGCGAAATTTCAGAAAATAACCGTGCTTATGATCAATGGGCAGTTTCTCAATCAAAGACTGCTGAGAAATTATATTTCCTAAATGGATCTATCTCGCTTATTGAAGAACAAATCCATTCTGCAAAAGAGGCAGAAAAAGCTTCTTTAGAAGAATCTCTAAATATTCTCAAGGCTTCATTTGATCGAATAAAACTGGATTTAGACCCACACAACTGGGAAATTATTCAAACATGGCATAGTAAAATGCAGGCCTACAAAGACGCGGAATACAAGTTCCAAGTCCGCGATAAGGTCATAAAGATTCAAACACATTCTGAAAGTCTTTCTCATAGTCTGATACCAAAGGTGGCTACCCCGAAATACAGTTCGTGGGGAGACATTTTGAAGTGGGTATTGCAAGAGAATGTACCAGGAGAATTTCCATATACAGCGGGCATTTATCCCTTCAAGCGTGAAGGTGAAGATCCAACAAGGATGTTTGCAGGTGAAGGTGGCCCGGAGAGAACGAATCGCCGTTTTCACTATGTAAGCTTAGCCATGCCAGCAAAACGATTGAGCACAGCTTTCGACAGCGTGACACTCTATGGAAATGATCCAGACCACCGTCCGGATATCTATGGTAAGGTCGGAAACTCAGGTGTGAGCATCTGCTGTCTTGATGATGCTAAAAAACTATACAGTGGCTTCGACCTTGCTGACCCAAAGACAAGCGTTTCTATGACGATCAATGGACCAGCCCCAATGTTGCTCGGTTTTTTTATGAATGCCGCCATTGATCAGCAATGTGAAAAGTACATTAGAGCCAATGGGCTAGAAAAGCTGGTAGAAGAAAAACTTCACGCAAAGTGGGAAAGTAAAGGGCTTCAGCGCCCTCGCTATCAAGGCAGTCTTCCTGAAGGGAATGATGGCCTCGGGCTTCTCCTTCTCGGTATCACTGGTGATGAGGTATTGGAACCTCTGGTATATGAAGAAATAAAAAAGTCAACGCTATCCGCTGTTCGCGGAACGGTTCAAGCTGATATTCTAAAAGAAGACCAGGCTCAAAACACTTGTATTTTCTCAACCGAATTCGCACTTCGCCTGATGGGTGACGTTCAAGAATATTTTATTGAAAATAAAGTAAGAAACTTCTACTCGGTTTCAATCAGCGGTTATCACATAGCGGAGGCAGGCGCCAACCCTATCACACAGTTGGCATTTACTCTGGCAAATGGATTTACCTACGTAGAGTACTATCTCAGCAGAGGAATGGACATCAACGAATTTGGTCCTAACCTGAGCTTCTTTTTCTCGAATGGAGTTGACCCAGAGTATGCTGTGATTGGTCGCGTGGCTCGCCGCATCTGGGCAAAGGCCATTGCGAAAAAATACAAGGGAAATGCCCGTGCGCAAATGTTGAAATATCACATTCAAACCAGCGGCCGCTCGCTCCATGCGCAGGAAATCGACTTCAACGATATCCGCACCACACTCCAAGCACTTTACGCGATTTACGACAACTGCAACTCCTTACACACGAACGCTTACGACGAGGCTATCACAACACCAACGGAAGAAAGCGTGCGCAGGGCGATGGCCATCCAATTAATTATTAATAAAGAATTGGGACTTGCGAAAAATGAAAATCCTTTGCAAGGTAGCTTTATCATCGATGAATTGACTGACCTTGTGGAGGAAGCTGTGCTATCTGAGTTCGATAGAATAACTGAACGCGGAGGCGTCTTGGGTTCGATGGAGACCATGTATCAACGAAGTA
>CANGVZ010000350.1 GCA_947457285.1 Flavobacteriales bacterium
AACTCGGCTTTGTGTAGCGAAATTAGTAGTGGTTTTGATTTGGTGAACAGCCCACTCATCTTCTAATTTTCCATCAACAGCTTCGTTAGGATCAACAAATTCTGTATTCTCCATTACGTGAGCCATTTGGAATACGTAGGCGAGAATGATTCCGCATACAAACGTCACAATCAAATAACCCAATACGGTAGCCAACACTCCCAACGTGTAAATTGGAAGACCCAAGAAAAACGTAAAGTGAAGAAGCTTGGTAACCCAGAACACAATGTGATTCTTAACAGAAAACTTTCTGATTGGAGTCAAACCGATTTTGCGACTAAAATATTTTTTAAAGTCGAAATAGAAAATCCAAAGAATGTAAGTAAGGCTGTACAGCGCGATTGAATATACGTGTTGCCAACGGTGCATTTTGAGCTTTGGCTGAATAAGCGTAGTGCGCATGAATGGGCGAATGTCAATATCATCATCCAATCCGTCGATGTTGGTGAAGCTGTGATGAATCAAATTATGCTTGATTTTCCAAAGATTCACATCGCCGCCCATCACGTTGAGTGAGTAACCCATGATATCGTTGACCCAAGACTTGCTCGAGAAACTTCCATGAGCACCATCGTGCATCACGTTAAATCCAATTGCCGCGATATTGATTCCGAATACCACACATAGAGTGATGCTCAACCAAACCGGCATGCTTACAAATACGAGGATACCATAGAGAGCGAAAAATGTGGTTACGAGAATAATGGTCTTAGAATAGAGCCTCCAGTTTCCTGATGGTTTGATGTCTCTTTCTGCGAAATAATTGTCTACTTTCTTTTTTAATGTGTCGAAAAAAGGATGATCCTTTGTGTTAAACTGAATTGCTGCCATGTGCGCTTTTAAAGGGGTAAATTTTACAATAACAAACACGAACAAAAAGCCCCCTTGAGATTCATTGCACAAGGTTATTAGACCTTCATTTCCATTTGCAGTTGGACAAATATAATAAAAAGAGGGGCCAACAAAGTGATATAAATCACCTTAGGCCCCTCTTGTTGTCTTTTAAAAAAACCTATTATCGAACTATCAATTTGACAGTCTGACTGCTACGAGCATTGTTAATTCTAACTAAATAGTGTCCTGGCTCCATTTTTTGAGTCAAAAGCACTGACCCGGTTGCTGTTGTATTTTGAGAATAAACTTCTCTTCCAGCCACATCGTAAATTGAAATACGAGCATCACCAGTCAACAAATCCGAAACGAGCGTGAACTCTCCAGAAGTAGGGTTAGGATAAACTCTCACGTTCTGATTCAACTCATTCTCACTCACGCTTTGAACAACTGCAAAAGTGTTTACAGTTGTATTCGTAATAATCGGCTCGTTGAAATCGAAATAGATATAAGCAGTATTCTCGAATACTGTACCTAGAGGCTTGTCTGCAATTGGTTTGATGCGGTATACGATGTGACCATGACTCTCCGGCTCGTTGGTAGTAGAGTCTGGAAGCATGATATTGTTGAATGTCCACACCAAATGACCATCTTCCATCTGCACGATGTAATCATGCGAGGACGTAATCATCTCGAAAGAACTCCAATCCAAATCGCTATCGAGTTGGTCTTCAACGCGCACAGTGAATGCAGGAGCAGTTCCCGTATTTTGGAAGTTGATGGTATAGGTAAATGGATCATTCGTAGGTGCCATTTCCCCTTGAGAACCCACACCCTCTGGTTGGTTCAACTTGTTGTTTGGATCATAAGAACCGACTACAGTTTGTGCAAGGGCATAAGTATTATTCGGTAGATAAACATCTGTTCCATTCGATACAAAAGCACCTGCTACAATATTTACAATGCTGCCAAGAGGAGTTGAAACACTATTCACTATGCTTACATAAGCGGTCAAGATTTCGAAGCCATTGACCTCTACTCCTGACCATGCGATCGTATTGGTGCCAGCATCTAAAACTCCTTCTACACCACCAAGGGCAGGAATGTCCTGAATAGTTTGAGAAGCAGGGAAATCCAAAGTGACATCTACCAATGCAGTGAGGGTGCCCGAGTTTTCCACGGTCACAAAATAAACCCCACCAAATCCTGGTGTAGCCGTGTTCCAAGAACTTACATTCACGCCTACTTCAATAGCATTTTCCACAAAATAAAATCCGATGTTGGCATTATCCACAACAGCTCCGGGATCTAGTCCATTTGGGATTTGAAGTGTGACTGTTAAAACGCTTGAATTAGCTGTTGTATATAAACCTGTGAGGTAACTCCAGCCAGCTGGGATAGTGATGCAATAATTTCCGTTCTCGTTTGAATAGGCAACAATATCTTCTACCAACTCCTGACCAACCCATGAATAGAATACAATTTGTGCTCCAGGCAGCACGGATTCACCATCATCCCAGATACCATTCTGATTTGAATCCAAGAATGTGGTTCCACAAATTGTACCTGTATTATCCTCCATAGGCCAATTGAAGTTACAATCCGTCATGCTTTCCTCCCCACTTCCTTCCATTTGATGATAAGTCCCTTGAATACCGTCCACAAAAGCATAACCTGTAAGATAACTATAACCCTGAATCAAGAAATTTCCAGGATACACCTGAAGCTCATAAAATCCATTTTCATCTGTCGTTGTTGAGTCAGGGTAAGCATAAAAAGAAACACCCTCAACTCCTTCTTCACCTTCATCCATCACACCATTTTGATTATTATCAGCAAAAGCATATCCGCAAATTGTGATTGGTTCAGGCACTACGATTTCTACTGTGTCCGTTTCAGAGCAACCCGTTTGGTTATTAAAAACCTCAAGAGTTATAATGTTTACACCTGGTGTCAAGTCTAGCCAAATTTGATTCCATGACCCTACAGAAACACCATTCAAAGACCAAGAGACGCTATTGCCAACGCCTGCTCCAACAGCGTTGAAGTAAAAGCCATAACCCTCCTGAACGTATTCAATATTCGCAACACATGCACCTGCTGGTCCTTGTGCCACAACAGTAAACACACCGAAGCACCCGTTGGCATCTGTTATTTGAACAATGCCATAGAAAGGATATACAGGTGCTTCAAATACTACTGTAGGCTGCGTAGTCGTTGAGCCCACAGGATTGTTTCCCGTCCATACATAGCTGTAAGGAGGAGTACCACCCCAAAC
>CANGVZ010000351.1 GCA_947457285.1 Flavobacteriales bacterium
CACAAAGAAAATTAAGAAAAAGATAGCTTTGACCGTTTGTCATAACAAACATAATAATAGTTTCCTGATATCCAAATTAAAAAGAAGAAAATCTTCGCCCCCCTTACCTCCCTGACGATTATCATACTTTTCCGATCGACTATGTAACTCAAATCACCCAATACAAATCTGAGTTGATAGAAATTTGCTTTAATAATAAAATTATTAAAAGCAATCCCATGAAAGTCGAACAGATTTACACCGGATGTCTGGCCCACGGCGCCTATTACATCACTTCGAACGGTGAAGCCGCTATCGTAGACCCACTGAGAGAAATTCAACCTTACCTCGATCGTGCAGAAAAAGATGGTGTTAAAATCAAGTACATCCTTGAGACACACTTTCATGCTGATTTTGTAAGCGGACACCTTGACCTCGCCAAAGCAACGGGTGCACAAATTGTTTTTGGCCCAACAGCCAAACCCGAGTTTGATGCATTCGTTGCAACTGATAATGAGGTACTGCCTCTCGGTGATGTGAGCATCAAAGTACTTCACACTCCCGGCCACACCATGGAAAGTTCGTGCTTCTTGTTACAAGACGAAAACGGTGTTGACTATGCCGTATTCACAGGAGACACTCTATTCATTGGTGATGTTGGCCGACCAGACCTCGCGCAAAAGGCTGCACAAATGACGATGGAGGAATTGGCCGCAACACTCTATCATTCGCTCCGCAACAAAGTGATGACCTTGAATGATGAAGTAATTGTTTATCCCGGTCATGGCGCAGGTAGCGCTTGTGGAAAAAACATGAGCAAAGAAACCGTTTCTACCATCGGCGAGCAAAAAGCAAATAACTACGCGCTGCGCGCGAATATGACAGAACAAGAATTCGTGAATGAAGTAACAGACGGACTCTTGCCCCCTCCTGGCTATTTTCCGCAAAATGCCGCACTCAACAAAAAAGGATATGAGAGCGTGACAGTAGTTCTCGATAGAGGAAATAAAAAGCTCTCACCAACCGAATTCGAATTGGTTTACGCAGAAACAGAAGCCGTAATCCTCGACACCAGAGATGCTGCTGAATTTCATAAAGGTATCGTGCCCGGTAGTATCAATATTGGTCTCGATGGCCAATTCGCTCCATGGCTCGGCGCACTTATTCCCAATGTTACCCAACAAATTCTTCTTATTACTAACGACGGTAAAGAAGAAGAAACGCTTATCCGCATGGCTCGCATTGGATACGACAATGTAGTAGGCATTCTAAAAGGTGGATTCGACACTTGGAAAAAAGACGGCCGCCCCTATGAAACCATTCGCCGCATCGATGCTCTGACATTCGAACAAGAATGGAAAAATAATCAAGACAAAATCATTGATCTAAGAAGAAGTTCTGAATTTGATGCTGAACATCTCGTTGCTGCCGAAAACGTGCCCTTGGATTTTATCAATGACCACCTTGCTTCTTTCCCAAAAGACAAACACTTCTTCATCCACTGTGCTGGCGGCTATCGCAGCATGATTGGAGCTTCTATTTTGAAGTCAAGAGGCTGGAATAATTTCACCGATGTAGAAGGCGGTTTTGCAGCTATTGCAAAGACGAATATGGAAAAAACAAATTACGTCTGCCCTTCTGCATTGTAGTAAACGCTCAAATCTACAAGAACAACATGCGCGAGGTCACCTGATGAGGGTGACTTCGCCATTTAATTCCTGCACACTTCCATCATTGAGTTTCACCACAGCGCGATAGATATAACTGCCGCTGGGTGCTATAGTACCCGCCGTGCGTCCATCCCAGCCCTCCTTGGGATTGGTAGATTTGAACATGCGCTGACCATAACGACTGTATATTTCCAAGTCCAATTCTATAATCCCAACACCTCTTACAAAAAAGACATCATTATTTCCGTCTTCATTGGGTGAAAAAATTTCTGGTATAAAAACAGGATCCGCTGGGAGAATGCATACGGTAGCAAATGCCGTATCACTGCACCCACCTCGATTGAATACAATAAGACTTACTACTGTTTGTCCCGCACCCGTTGCGCTCAAGGTGGGCGTGCTGCCCACGCTATACGGAATCACCACATCACCCAACGACCACTCCCCACTTACTGCATTTTGACTTACATCAATGAATTGCACATTCTGTCTTTCTGAAAATGGAATGCAATCCAAATTTGGATTGATTGAAAAATTTGCAACGATAGGAGGATAAGAAGGAATCAAAACTGTTTCATTCTCTATACATCCAGTATCCACATTTTCCATTTCCAAATTCAATGCCTGTCCCGCAAGCGCCGTAGCGCTCTCGCTACCTGACTCACCATTCCAGGATGTGATATAATTCCCTGCCTCCAGATATACAACCTGTGCGGTGCCTGTCTCTCCAAAACATAAAGTATCGCTCGTCAATATCTCAAAAGCAATGGGTGGCAACACTTCCAAGAATACCGAATGAACGCTCGGTTCCGAACAACCATCTTCTACCGTTACTGAAACCGTCGTACTAGACTGCGGGCTGAACGTTTGTGTATTAACAGGAAAACCACCATTACTCCATGTATAGGTATAGTTAAAATTAGGATTTCCTCCATTAGCGATGACCGTCATCACGGCTGCGCTGCCGTCGCACAGCGTAGTATCCGAAACGGTAAACTCTGTTTCTAATTCTGGATAAACTGAAACGGTGACCGTATCACCACCGCTACATGCGATGCCTTCATAAAAATAAGTGAACTCATAAGTACCAGGCCCGTGCACCGACGGATTGAAAAAACCATCCGTTTGAGGACCTGTGAAAATACCTCCTTCGGGTGTTGTTACTACAACGTAGTTTGAATCCAAAAAACAATAAGTAGATTGTAATCCTTGAATCTGAATCTCTTCAAGAATTTCGACGGTAACATTGATAGAATCTGAACAACCCACTGGAGTTGTCCAATACACATAATATGTTCCTCCTTCTGAAGCGCCCGGATCAAAAGTACCATTCACCGAATCAATGATCCCCGACCCACTCCACGTTCCACCGGATTGTACGCCCGCACCAAACGTGGTGACATTATCAGTATAACAAAAAGTAGCTGGATTTGGTGAAATTTGAGCCGGATATATCGTCACGTCCAAGGAGTCGGTGCAAGTATTA
>CANGVZ010000352.1 GCA_947457285.1 Flavobacteriales bacterium
GCGCCTTCATGTAGAGAAAAAGTATGAAGGAAAATATGATCAAAAAGGCAAAATCGACTTTGTTGAAATCTTATCAAGCCGCGAAGAAGTCATCAAGAACAAGCCCTACACGGTTTATTACGTGAAGTTTAAAAGAAAAAGAGAAATTGATTGGCGCGGTACGGTGATTATTGTACCGAAATCAAGAACTTTGTGGACTGCAAAACTGTGGGAGGCATCAGGCACTGCAGTACTCGATAGCAAAGAAAGTGAGCAAAAGAAAATGGATAAGCTCTATCGGGACGTTGTGAGGGCCAATCGCAAGAATCGCTACGGAGAAAACCTGTACGACTTTAATTCATACAACACCTGGAATGAATAACCTGGAGGAGAAAAATAAGGGATTGAGATTAGAACGATTGACGTTGTATCAATTCAAGAACTACGAATCGTTGGAAATCACCTTCGACAAGTCGGTTGTTTGTTTTCTGGGTAATAATGGTGAAGGCAAAACGAATCTCCTCGATGCCATTCACTATTTGAGTTTTAGTAAATCTTACTTTAACACCATCGACGGACAAAACATCCGTCAAGGTGAAGAACAAGCGAGTGTTTCGGGCGAGTTCGAACGACAGGGGCAGCCGGAGATGATACATTGCGCCATTCGCAAGTCGCAGCGCAAAATCTTCAAGCGCAACCACAAAGAGTACGAGCGCCTTTCGGAACACATCGGTCTCTTTCCTTCGGTGATGATCACACCCTACGATATAGAGCTGATCCTCGAAGGAAGTGAAGTGCGCCGCAAGTTTATCGACGCTACCATATCCCAATATTCGGCAGCCTATCTCGAGAATTTGATGCAATACAATCAGGCCTTGCAGCAGCGCAACAATTTGCTCAAGACCATGAATCGCTCGGGAAGTTTTTCGAGTGAATTGCTCGAACCTTGGGACCATCGCCTCTCAATGCACGCGGACATTATCAACCGCGAAAGAGCAGCATTCATCCAAGCATTCAGCCCCGTGTTTTTGGAAGTGTATCATCACATCTCGGGAGGAAAAGAAGAAGTCAAAATTTCTTTACAAGCCGAACATGCCGATACACCTTTGATCGATAAGTTGGCGCAGTGTCGCGAGCGCGACCGTGTTCTCGAGCGCACCACAGTAGGGCCTCACAAGGATGATTTGGATTTTCTGTTGAATGGCCTCTCTTTGAAAAAGTTCGCATCGCAAGGACAACAAAAGTCCTTCTTGATTGCGCTCAAATTGGCACAATACCTCATCTTAAAAAAGAATACCCAGCTCGTCCCCATTTTATTGTTGGACGACTTGTATGATAAAGTGGACGAGACACGTGTGTTGAATTTATTGCAGTGGCTCATTGAGCATCATCCCGGGCAAGTGTTCATTACCGACACCCACGTAGATCGCATACCAGCGCTATTGCAGCGTCTGAATGCAGGATACAACGCCTTTATCATTTCACAAAATTCTTACAGCACCACGGAGGTAGCGCATGAGTTCTAGAAAATTCAACGACGCATCCATCAAGGATCTCATCAAACTCATGATGAGCAATGCTGGCTTGGAGAAGAAGTACAACGAGTTGGAGATCGTGAAGTGTTACCACGACGTGATGGGCACCATGATCAGCAAGCGCACGGTGGATGCTAAAGTGGAAGATCGTAAATTGATATTAAAAATCGATTCGGGCGTCTTGCGCGAGGAATTGTCATTAAATAAAAAGCGCATCATCGACCTCGTGAACGAGCGCTTCGGAGCTGTAGTCCTCGAAGCGGTGGAGATAAGATAGGGAACAGGGAACAAGGAACAAGGAACAAGGAACAAGGGAACAGGGGAACAAGGGAACAAGGGAACAGACTCCTCTGCGTAACTCTGCTGTGAATTGATACCTATAGATTCAAAATTGTTAAAACAGCCACATAAGTTTTCACACCAAAAAAAATTGTGGACTTTTTCTAACGCAGAGGGCGCAGAGTTCGCAGAGGTTCCCCGAAGGGGCGCGACGCAGAGAGGGCTGCTCTTACTATCGAAATAAAAAATCATATTATAAGCAAAAAAAGAAAGTTTATCATTACTTTCTAAAACCGCCAATCTCTGCGTAACTCTGCGCTGCGCCCCTTCGGGTTCTCCGCGCCTCTGCGGTGAATTGATACATTTAAAATAAAAGCTATTAAAACATTCACACGTGCTTTCAAACGCTCCGCGAATTCGAAAACTTTTTCTAACGCAGAGGCCCCGAAGGGGCGCAGCGCAGAGTTCGCAGAGGTTCCCCGAGGGGGCGCGGCGCAGAGGGGTTTGTTCGCAGTGCGTTTTACTTGGTCGCCTTTGTGTGGAAAGTAAGTCGGTAGGGTGCGATTCGATTTCCACCGTCTTCTTTGGCAAAAGATGTAATGATAATTCCATAAGTAGTCTCTTGTTTGAGCGGCTTCAAACGGAGCGTGTAACGCTTCATATCATCTGACCAGCCTACAAACTCTGCAATTTCTAAATTAACAATGCCTTGCTCGTTCACAAGATCGAAGCCGCGGCAACAGGTACTCATCCGTTCACTGAACTCAAAAGTAATGGTAGAGAGTGCGGCATCAACTTCTGTGCTTCCATTTTCGAACTCTTGCACCCGCACCACCTTTGGTCGTTGTGCCTCATACATAGAGTCAATCTCTGCAATCGTATTTGGCAGAAAGTGAGTACTATCAATAAAACTAGAGAAGCCATCGTAGTCCGTATAATCAAATTCTATCAATCGCTTGATGCCCGCACTTTTGTCGGTCACGGTTGACATATACCGCTCGCAGAATTCATAACCGATGTAATAAGCGAGGTCGTTCATTTTAAGATGGTTGGTGTTGGTATTCCACAGCCAATTCCAAATGTCATCATCACGCAAAATCTCTTTCATGTATTGCTGCATTACTGCTTCCGCATTTTCCTTTCCGAACTTCACCGGCAATCCCAGTTCGCCGCCAGAAACCAATGTTGCAATGTACTCTGCGACTCCCTCTCCCAGAGAAAGGTGAAGAATAGTTTGATCCTCCCACTTGTTTTGAGCTGTGTGTACAAACTCATGCACCGCGGTGGTTGGAATATTATACCGACAACAATTTTTCATTCCCCATTGCA
>CANGVZ010000353.1 GCA_947457285.1 Flavobacteriales bacterium
ACAATACCACATTTACAAATTTCACCCTACCAAGTCAGGAATCCAACATCAGCTATAGCGTCCGTCTTCGTCGTTATCGGCTGAAAACAATTGATTCATGACATCGCTGAATTCGATAGACGAATCCATGACCGCTTTGCCTATCAGGCTATATTCAGCGAGTCCGTGGAGCACAAATTCCATCATCAAGAGCCTTTCATTTTCGGAAGTTCCGGGGCAATATTTCACAACCAAATCGTGAAGTGTAGGCACAGCATAAAGCTCTGTGGCCCTGTCCTTAGTGGTGCTGTCGCGGTGAAGCTCTACTTGATTTCCTCCGAACCACTGAATAATTGGGTCATACGGACTTTCTGCTTTTTTACGTTTGTAGGTGTCGGGGTTTGGGAAAATCTGTGGGAATTTTTTGCGAATAGCTTGACCCAAGAGTCTCAACGCAACGAACTGCGGACCTTCTTGTTCGCCTTCATACACGAGTTCTACTTTTCCTGTCACGGCGGGGACGATGGCCATCAGGTCTCCAATGGTCGCCCATGTTTGTTTTTCTTTGTTAATGATGGCTCGGCGTTCTGCGGCTGCGACGAGATTTTCGTATGCAGAAATCGTCAATCGGGCAGAAACACCGCTTTTTTGATCTACATATTCACTTTCGCGTGCTTCGAAGGCTACCAACTCAATAAGCTCGCTAATCAACGCAGGTACTGCTACACGCTTACGCTGATCGTCATTGACTTTTGCTTCTTGCAAAGTAATGCTTTGAGATAGCTCAATCGTTTTTGGGTAGTGCGTTAAAATTTGAGATTGAATGCGGTCTTTGAGCGGTGTGATGATACTACCTCGGTTGGTGTAGTCTTCTGGATTAGCAGTGAAGACAAATTGAATGTCCAAATTAAGGCGCAATTGAAAACCACGGATTTGTATATCTCCTTCTTGAAGGATGTTGAATAAGGCTACTTGGATTCGTGGCTGTAGATCTGGAAGCTCATTGATTACGAAAATGCAACGGTTGCTTCTAGGCACAAGGCCGAAGTGAATGACGCGTTCGTCGCTGTAACTCAGTTTTAGATTTGCTGCTTTGATTGGATCTACATCACCAATTAAGTCTGCAACAGTTACATCAGGTGTTGCCAATTTTTCGATATAACGATCATCGCGGTGCACCCACGCAATTGGAGTGAGATCCCCATGTTCCTGCACGAGATCTTTAGCAAATCTGCTCACAGGTTGGAGAGGGTCATCATTGAGTTCAGATCCTTTGACGATGGGCATCCACTCGTCGAGAAGTCGGGTGAGGCCTCGCGCCATGCGGGTTTTGGCCTGACCTCTCAGACCCAGTAGATTCATGCTATGACCACTTAGTATAGCGCGTTGGATGTCTGGAATGACCGTTTCTTCATAACCTAAAATGCCAGGAAAAATATCTTCTTCTTTGGTCATTTTTTCAATCAGATTGGCTCGCAGTTCTTCTTTGATAGACTTCGATTTATAACCTGATTTTTTAAGTTCACCTAGGGTGTTTATATTGGGTTGATTCATGGTTCTATTTTCTTTTTCTGTTGCGCTCATAATCGACGAGTATTCCATCGCCTAATCCCGTAAGTCCCGTAAAGAGCGCCTTGCCGTTGTTTGCTTGTGTAAAATCTTCTATGAATTGTTGGAGGTACGGATCGTCAGTGAGCATGAAGGTGGTAATCGGAATTCCCGATTTGCGACACATTCGCGCGAGATTGAGGCATTTGCCAACTATATATGGATCAAGACCAAATGAATTTTTATAATACTGACCTCCTTCTTTTAGGCATGAAGGTTTGCCATCTGTGATCATAAAAATTTGTTTGTTGCCAGCTTTTCGTCGTCTCAAAATATCCATGGCCAACTCCAGGCCCGCAACGGTATTGGTGTGGTAAGGACCAACCTGTAGGTAAGGTAGATCTTTCACTTGAACGGGCCACGCATCATCACCGAAAACAACAATATCAAGTGTGTCTTTTGGGTATCGCTTCATGATAAGCTCGGATAGCGCCATAGCTACTTTTTTGGCAGGCGTAATGCGATCTTCTCCATATAAAATCATGGAGTGCGAAATGTCAATCATGAGCACAGTGCTGGCTTGTGATAGGTTTTCGGTTTCAAAAACCTCAAGGTCAGATTCTGTCAAAAAGAAATCCTCTGTTCCATTGTTGATCTGAGCATTGCGCAAAGACTCACTCATGAGAATTTGCTCGGGTTTATCACCAAAAACAAACGGACGCGTCATTTCGGTTGGCTCGTCTCCACCGCCCGTGTGGCGTGTCTTGTGATTGCCACGATTTGTTTTTTTCATTTTACCAAAAAGCTGCTCGAGTGCTCTTTGACGAATCGCTTGTTCCGACTTTCCGGTGAGGTTAATGCCGCCGCCCTGACCGGGCTTATATTCTTCTTTTAAATATCCTCTTCTCTTTAATTCTTGCTCGAAATCGTCGCGTGTGTAATTGTCGCTGAATAGCGGTTGCTGTTTATCGATTTCTTCCATCCAATCCAGCGCATCTGTTGGGTTTCCGTTGGAATAGTTGAGCAATTCGATAAATAGTGGAAGCAAACGATCAAAAGGTTTTCTTTTGTCTGCTTCTGGAATCCATTCTGTAAAGCGATATCCGATCATTAGGTTGATTTCGTTGGGGAAGAAACGAAAGTAAAGCAAACCTCGGAGTAGTTTATTTTGTTCACATCATTTTTGATTCATCTTTCATTGGGAGCACTTATTTTCGTGGCATTATGCAAAAGAAGATACTTGTGTTATTTGCTCATCCCAGATTTGAGGATAGTGTGGTGAATACCACGTTGGTGCGCTCCCTGGAAAAACTCCCTTTTGTCACCTTTCGCGATTTGTATGAGCTCTATCCAGATTTCGACATTGATATTAAAAAAGAACAAGAGTTGTTGAAAGCGCATGATATCATCGTGTGGCATCATCCTATTTATTGGTATAGCTGTCCTCCTTTGATGAAGCAGTGGATAGACCTCGTATTGGAATATGGATGGGCGTATGGAAAAGATGGTGATCAGTTGAAAGGCAAGTGGATATTTAATGCGGTATCTGCAGGTGGTAGCAAAGAAGTTTATGCTCATGATGGGCG
>CANGVZ010000354.1 GCA_947457285.1 Flavobacteriales bacterium
AAACATACACCGCCCAGGGGGCGATGTAACTTTTGCATATTGTATCGCAAGCGCGATGCTTGCTGAGAGATCAATTTAATGTGTCAAAAATCATCAATTAAATATTGGTTTTCAATATATAAATCAAGAGATTTGAACCACGCAATGTGTAAAGCGTGCTAAAATAACAAAAGTATTGGAACAGCACACAAAAGGTATTGTTTTTCAAACCATTAAGTATAAAGATGATCAAATTATTGCTAGAATTTTCACCAAATCATTAGGTTTAAAGGCTTTTTTGGTGCGAACGAGTAAGAAGGGAAAGTCGAGCACAGCCGCACAGCTTCAGCCACTTACGATTTTAGAATTGAATGTAAAGGTCAAAGAAAATGCAAGTTTGGCTTCATTCTCCAACGCGCGTATAGCAGTTCCATTTTCAGACATTCCATTCAACCCGGTGAAAAGTGCCATAGTATTGTTCCTCAACGAGGTGCTTTATAAGACCGTCGCCGACGATTATCAAAATGATGAACTCTTTGATTTTCTTGAAAATGCCCTCCAGTTGTTGGATCACAGTAGCCGTGTGCGCAATTTCCACCTGTGGTTTTTATCTCAACTCACCAAGTATTATGGCTTTTCTCCAATAGAAGATGATACCAATTCTGAATTGGAGTTTTTTGATTTCGTAAGCGGTCAGTTCACAGCTTTGCGCCCTGGACATAAGAATTACATCGAAGGCCATTATAAAGTCTTATGGGCGCAGATGCTCACCACCACTTTCGATCAAATGGATGAGTTGAAAATCTCAGGCGCCGAAAGAAAGGGCCTGTTGGAATACTTACTGCATTACATCAAGCTCCACCTCGAAAATGTGCGCGAGTTTAAGAGCTTGGATGTGCTGCACGAAGTTTTTACTTCTGAGACTCGATAATCTTATAAAGCTCGCCAAGATCCGGCTGAAGAATGATTTCAATACGGCGATTTTTCGCCTTATCTGCACCGATTGGCATATACTCACTGCGTCCGGCAGCACTCAAAATCTGTGGCTTTATGTTACTATTAGCGGTCATGATTTTCACCACCTCTGTCGCACGGAGAACGCTTAACTCCCAGTTGTCGCGTGGCACAGATGATGAGCGCAATTGATCTGTATCGGTGTGACCTTCGACAATGATTTCCATATCTACTTCGTTCTCGATTGCTTTGGCAAGATCCACCAGTGCTTTGCGACCGTTGGGGTCAACGGAGGTTGAGCCAGATGCAAAGAGAAGTTTAGCTTCCATACTCACATACACGCGGCCGTTTTTTTCTGTTACCGTGAGTCCCTTGTCTTTAAAGCCGAGGAGCGCATTCTGTACTTTGTCACGCAATGCTTCACTTGCTGCTTGTTGTGCGGCCAATAGATCTTCCAACTCCGTAAGGCGAGCCTCACGATCTTTCAACTCTACGTTGGCTTTGTCGATGGCAGCCTGCTTTTCATTGAGGTTCGTCTCAAGGGCTTTCAACATGTCTTCTTTCTTTTGGAGCGCTTCCTGCGTCTTGGAAAGTTCGTTGGCCAATTTCTGATTTTCCCCAGTAGCTTGTGATAAAAGCTCGTTGCTCTTCTTGCTCAAAATGTCATTGAGCTCGTTGATTTTATCGTATTGAACTTTCAATTGGCGGTATTGCTTTCCGTAATCGGCTGTGTCGATTTTTAGTTCGTCTACTTCTTTGCCGCGCACGGTAAGAGCAGTGTTTAGCTCTAATTCTGAAGCCTTTAAACGCTCGTTTTCTTTTTTCAATTGATCGTTTTCTGATACTATTGAATTTTTCTTCGCTTCGAGGTCGCTGTATTTGCGATGACTCACACATGAAGAAACGCTAAGCGTCAAACCCGCTGCAAGCAATAGGATGGTAGATTTCATATTCATAATTATTATGATACAAAATTGAAGTAATTCGACAAGAAAAGAACGGGAGAAGAAACTAATTTTTCACAAAAGAATAATGAAAATCAGCTCCTCAATTGATAGTGAACTTTAAACGAAAGATCGGTCAAAACGAGCTTGGAGTAGCAGTTTTGATTGATATCATAAAAGGCATCGGTGATAAGCTCCATCAGATTTTCTGCGTTTCTTTCATTTATAAACACTGAAAACTTCGAACTGAATGCGGCTTCTTGTTCATTCATTCTTGCCAGCTCATGCCCAGCGTAATTCAACACGAGGTTTTGTCTTACCTGATCCAAGGCGTACATCAGAAATTCTTTTTGATCCTCTCGCATCAGTCCATGCATTTGGTCGGCCCATTTTACAATTTCTGCAATGTCTTTTTTCCAACACATGCGCATCCACTCGATGAATTGAGTGCTATACATCATGTTGGGATCATTACTATTCACCAAAAGGCTGGCTCTCCACCAATTGCCATCTACGTAGTGTGTGATGCCAGAGGCCGTTTGGTCTGCAACTCCCTGGCGCATTAGCGCCTCCTTGATATCACCGTCGGTAAGCTTGGGAACAACCAAAGTTTGCACACGGGAAAGTATCGTAGAGAGCATGCGTTCTACATTGGACGCTACCAATAAAAATACGGTGTGGTCTGGCGGTTCCTCCAGGGTCTTGAGCAATTTGTTTGCTGTGTCTGTGCTTAAATACTCTGGCAACCAAAGTATGAGGAACTTATATCCACCGTCATGACTGCGCAATGAAATGCGCTTTACGATATGTTCGGCTTCGGCTACCCCAAGCTGAAGTACTTTGTTTTCTTTGGTAATGATGCCCCTCCAGTGATCGAGGTCCATATACGGAGAGGCGAGTAAAGTTTCACGCCATTCTTTTCCATAATGCCCGCTGTTCGTTTTATCTCCTCCGCCTTCACCCTTGGGTTTATTGAAATAAGGATAAGAAAAATGTACGTCTGGATGTTGCAAGGTGCTGTGTTTGCGGCAAGAAGGACATGTGCCACAAGAGTCAGATTCTGTTTTATTCGGACAACTAATGTATTGTGCAAAGGCGAGCGCCAAGGCTAGATTGCCAGAACCCTCCGGGCCTAAAAGCATTATAGCATGTGCCAAGCGACCATCGTGAAACGAACGCAACAACCGTGTTTTGGTTTCTTCTTGACCTATGACGTCTTTAAACTGCACAAGGA
>CANGVZ010000355.1 GCA_947457285.1 Flavobacteriales bacterium
ACATCAATCGAAACGAAATTAAAGTGGTCTTTTTTTAAAACCGAATTAATGGGAACGACTTCAATCTCATCAATACCAATAATTCTAGCTACCCCGCTTGCTTGAATTTTTTCTGATTCTTCTAGCGAAAAGGAATTCAGAACATCAATGGACATTTTGTAAAATTTCAGTTTATCTAGCCGATCGCTGACACCGATATTCATACATGTGTCCCTATCTCCTCTCGCTTTTCTTAACATCCCAAATAAATTCTTATCCGGCTCAATCAGATATCCCGAACACCCCTTCTTATAAAAGTAATAGGTATTGTTTAGTTTTTTAGGGTGATTTGCACCAATATCTAAATAAATGGGTTTACTTATCTGAAAATAATTCTCCAATATAAAATCTACAATAATATCTTCTCCGCATTGTGAATAGCTTATTTTTCTAAAATCAGGAAAAAGCTTTCTTGCCAATCGAGTAATTAGTTTCATAAGAAGATATTTTCAAAGAGACGAGAATTTTTGGCAAATGAAAAGTAGTGATTACCAATATTCAGCGATTTTTCTGCTAACTGAATTCTTAACTCCGCATCCATTAACAGTCTATCAATGCAAACCGTAAATTCATTCAGAGATTCTTTACCTATGGTTATAGCTACCTCGGTGTTGTCCCTTGCCCATTTAATAGCCGAAGAATTGGATGGCCCAGAGATAACAAGTGGTAGTCCAGCCAACGTATAATCAGTTAACTTGCTTGGAAAATTCAGCTGAAAGGCGACATCGGTTTCTTGATCAAATGCCATGGGGACAAAGAGTGCATCAACATTTTGCCGAAAGTAAGAAACTAGGTCGTTCGTTGGTAAAAAACTCTTTATTTCAACATTATTGAATAGCAATCCATGCCTACGCATAAATGCGATATCTATTGAAGAGAAAATAATTAATTTTCCACCTTTATCATTTAGAGCATTCGCCAACAGGGCAAGTTGTCGACCATAGCTGGGAGTGGCAATCGAACCTGCGTACCCGAAAACAATTGATTGCTTGGCCTGTCTTACTCGTACTGGTATGCTTTTGTATTCTATAGAAGTTGACGACCTAAACGGATACAATACATCTCCACGTACGCCAAATTTATGAAAATAATATTCCTCCATGTAAGGCGATACACAGAATCTCTTTTTTGCCGAGCGGTAACAAGATGCGAAGGATGAAATCATAAACTGCTGACAAAATCCAGGAACGCGGTAAGTAAATGAAACCTCATCATGTAAAATCAAAATTAGAGGAATATTCAATTTCTTTGATAATTTATAAGCAATAAGCCAGCCAATCCCGTGTGTCACCGTTACAATGTTCGTAAGGGGTTGATTTCTAATCTTTCTTTTCAAGTAGATTACAACTAATGGAATTATGCAAAGAGAAAGCAAAACGTGTACCCTTTTTGAAAAGCGATTGGCTTGAAGAAAGGAAAGGGCGCGTAAATAGTGATACTGAACACCATTTAGTTTTCTTTCATGCTTACTATGTTTGAGTACATCGAATTCATATATAAGCATTGATTGAGGATCCAATGATTCAAAAAGCCGGTAGAGCAATGCAGAACCAGCTACAGTATTCTCAACCTTCACCTCAGAAAAAAAAAGCATCTTTTTCAATTAGGCTCAATCAATTTTTTTAAAATGATCTTTAGCTTTATTAGTTGAGCCATCGCCTGCAAAATATTCGACTGTACTAAGTTTCTAAAATAGACAAATCTATTTATTGAGCCAACTTTCAAATAGAATGCATCTCCCCACCCTAAGCCTGTGAGTTTCAATTCCTTTCGAAGGAAACCCTTACGTGCTAAAAATCTATCTAGATCAACTAACTTGGCATTATCTCTATATATCTCTACAAGATTGATTTCTGTATATATGTAATCGATCTTTTCGATATATCGTCCGAGTCCTTTCATGGCTGACAATTCGCTACCCTGTATATCAATATTTAGCAAATTAATGTCTCTGCTGAGTTTCTGATCCCAATCTAACAATGTATCCAGTCTAACCGACCTGAGATTTATCGAATTATCAAATTTTATGGCGCCATGAAAAATATTTACATCCTTAGCCAAAAGGATTGAGGATGCTTGTGAATCATTAGCGAGATGGAACGTAACCACTTGATCATCCACATCTGAAACAAGTGCAATAATTGCTTTTTGATTTTCATATGGACTAAGTTTCTCATTTAGTATATCTCGTAAAGCAGGATTTCCCTCGATCCATAAAACCTTCCCAATACCCAAATTGCTGTATAAACCTGCCTCCTCTGCTTCGTGGGCGCCAATATGCAAAATACCTCTAATATCAAGTTTATATTTTAAGATAAGTTGAGATAAACTAATAAGCATATTAGTAACTTTTACTATTTCAATTTTCTAGAGTTGTATGTAGATGAGAACTACGGTTTTTCCAGTCATATTCATGCTAGTTCTACTTTTCCCTAGTGTTGGTTTATCATTGCCTATTTTTAATCAAGGCCTCAGCGATTTCCTTAAACGTAGTAACAAGATTCTTGGTGATCTGCCAACTTGGGTAATGCTGTTGAATTTTACGTAAGTCACTGTAATAACATATATGATCACCGATCCTATTGGTTTCCGAATATTTATACTTCATTTCAATACCAGAGATGGTTTCAATAAGTGTAAACGCTTCCAGAATTGAAATCGAATTTTGCTTTCCCCCTCCTAAATTATAAACTTCTCCAGATCTGGGAGACAAAATAAACTCATAAATGAAGCGGGCAACATCTTCTGAATGAATATTGTCACGCACTTGTTTTCCACTATAGCCGAAAACTGTGTATTCTTTACATTCAAGATTACAGCGTATTAAATAACTTAAAAATCCGTGAAGCTGCACCCCAGAATGATTGGGCCCTGTTAAACAGCCTCCTCGCAAACAACAGGTGGGCATTCCAAAATATCTTCCATACTCCTGTACCATTACATCTGCAGCTAATTTAGATGCGCCAAAAAGTGAATGCTTACTTTGATCTATCGTAAATGATTCCGAAATACCTTCAACATAAGTTGGATTATCATAGTCCCAACGTGTTTCTAACTCTTTCATC
>CANGVZ010000356.1 GCA_947457285.1 Flavobacteriales bacterium
AATATAATGAAAACATTAATGCTATTTTTTCTTCTAGGGGGGGGAGGTATTAAGCTCACTCACTTTATCAGCTCAAAAGATTAAACTAAGAGGTTTGCCTCACAACACAGGACATTATCTAATCATTGAAAATCCAGAAGAATTCTCCAGCTTTAATCTTACTATTTTTGAAATAAGTGAGAATGGCCAAAAACAGCCAGTGGACAGAGCACGATTGATCGGAGAGCATTACTTTTATCTAAAGCCAGAATACTTTGACGATTCAAATGGTGCTTTTGAAATCAATATTCAGGGAATCAATAATTCAGGGAATCTGTCAGATGATATTTCGGTTCCGTGTGCCCCTGATAATCCTACAGTTGATAGCTATCATCAATGGAAATGTGTAAGTCCCACATATGCCTTTGGCTTGACTGCTTCTTATGAGGAACCGAACAGTTCATTTTGGTTTGACGAGTTGGATACCGAATTCGTTTGGTGGGCGAATAATGAATATCCTGTGGCGCTTAATGGGTATGGTGTTATTGAAGACGCTTCTGATTTTTATCTAATTCCAGGAGCCATATATAATCTACCGCACAACAACCCTCTGGAGATAAAGTATAGCGTAAGCGGTGGACAATGGCCGGCCAGTTCATCGACACTCTTAAAGGGTTTGCCCAAGAAGCTGCTTCCACAATGGGAAAATAAGACAGGAGAGTTAGGCAATGCAGATGCAAACAATCATTTTACATGTATCATGGCAGATATGTCTGATTATCCTATAAATATACCCTCCGCCTATTATTCTTGCGTAGGAAACGCTGTTACATACGCCAACTCCCTTGAAGAAGATTTGGACTTAGTTTGCAGTGGAATGCTAAAACCCTACAATTTTCAAGGTGACGCCAATGATTGGACCTTTAATCACTCTGGAAAACTAGGATGGTGGGGAGCTTTCGTTGATAGTGTTTGGGCTAATTTTATTGGCAACAACGGCGTATATGATCCAATCGACAACAACCACACAGATATTTGGGACATGCTCCTTGTAGCCCTAGATAAAGCTGAAGAAGGCGGAGTGATCCCTACCAATACCATCAGTGAATTTGCGGCGGTTCGATTTGACAATTTGACCACAAAGGAATTCCACTACTTCGATTCGCAAGATTTCATGGAAGCTGGTTCCAACAGGAATGCACTAGCCTTTACCTTGACACCAGGTATTTATCAGGTTCGAATCGTTCTTAGCACTGGAGAAATGAGAAGCACATATTTCGCTACCAAAGAAAAAATTCAAAATTCAATAGAAATGAAAGACCTTGTATCTATCACAGCCTTCCCAAATCCAGTAATAGGAGATAATTATTCCCTACTAATTAATTCTTCGGTGGATGTAACTGTTAATTACGAAGTATTAAGCCTACAAGGCATATCTTTACATCAAGAGCGTCTTATAATTAAAGGAAATAATGTAGCGACTCCAAAAATAATTTTACCCCAAGGTGTGCCTAGTGGAACTATTATCCATAGATTTTCATATCCAGATGGAAGTTGGGAGTCATTGCTTACAATAAAATAACAATACTAAAGATGAAAACATCCATCTCAGTTATAATCTTAATGCTGTTTTCCATAGCATTAATGGCCACCTCCGGATTTAGAGAGAACATTGGTCAAATAAAAAATCAAAACGGACAGCCTGCAGAGGCTGTCCGTTATCTCCTTCATTGCGATGGATTCAATGTGCAATTACGCGAAGATGGTTTCAGCTACGACTTCTACCAATATGCGGGCGATAGCATCACCATCAATCGGGTTGATTTCATTTTTCATGACTATAATCCTAATTATTCAATTAAAAAAGAACTGCCTAAAAATGCGTTCAATTCAACTTTCGTGACCGACCAAAAAAAACCTCAATTCGAAAAAATAATATATACAAATTTTTACGAAGGCATCGACTTAGTTTTTAAAAGAACGGATAACAATCACTTTGAATATGATTTTTTAGTCACCGAAAATGGGGATATCAATGACATCCATTTCTCCATAAATGGAGCTGAAGTGCTGGAGACAAAGTCCACATCCATCAAACTCAAAACCCAAATCATAGTATTCGAAGAAGTCATTCCACTTTCATTTGATTCTAAAAAAAATCCCATTGAGGTCAACTATAAAAACACCGATCAAAACACGTTCAAGTTCTCCTACGAAGGTGAGGCCAAAAACATTACCATCGACCCCACTCCCCAACTTATCTACGCAACTTATAGTGGGGATGAATGGACTATTCGAGATGTGAAATTTTTAGATGACATGAGCTATGTAGTCACCGGGCACACTGAATTTCTCACCAATCTTGCAACTGAAGGCAGTTATCAAAATCAACTTATTGGCGAAGTCAATGCAACACTTATGCGCTTTGACTCCTCAAATCAATTGCTGTGGTGTTCGTATTTCGGCACTGAACGCACTGTTGCAGTCCATATGATTGTTCAAGATGAGCTCATTCTCACGACCGGATACACCAATTCCCTAACACTGCCCGCAGAAGAGAGTTTTCAAAGTAGTTTTGGTGGATTTCGTGATGTTTTTTTTGCTGCATTTAATACCTCGGGCAACTTCATCTATTCTTCTTACTTAGGAGGTACAGAAAACGACCAACCAACATCCATCTCGAAATTAAACGATACTCAATTCGCCATCACTGGGTTTACTTTTTCAGCCAACTTTCCCAGTCTCAACTCTGGCTATACATACTCAGGTGATCGCGACGCCTTCTTGGCGGTATTCGATTTTGCTACCGGCGAATGTCAATACTCTTCCGTCTTCGGAGGCGTCATTGAAGATGTCATCAATGGAGTGGTCAAAACGGAAGATAACAAATACGTTTTCTTTGGTCGTACCAATAGCCCATCACTCAATCAATCAGGAATCAATCCACTACCTTCATTTCTCCATGAACTAAACTCAAACGTATCCCCTCACTCAGGCACGTCAGAGGTGTTTTTTTGGGGAGAGCTACGAGATGCTTTCCAGTGATGGGGTAGTAAATGAGAGAGAAGTCCTCTGTTTTGGGTTTGATTTATTTTGAATAAAACATCTTCCAACCAT
>CANGVZ010000357.1 GCA_947457285.1 Flavobacteriales bacterium
AGATTGGTAGGATCTTCAAAAAACAGCGAAGAAATTGTTGGATTTGGACGAATAGATCTCGACCATTATCTCACTGAAGCTACGGGAAATATTGACAAGACAAAGGAGTTTGATCATGAAATTCAGATTTTTCAAAAGTTAAAGCCCGCGACTGTTTGGTTCCGCGCAATGAAATCGTAGCTGTCGAAATTACCGACAGCGTTGAAGAGTTGAAGCAAAAATTCATCGAAACACGTCTTTCTAAAATTCTCGTTTACCGCGAAAACATTGATCATATTATTGGCTATGTTCACTCATTTGAATTGTTTAAAAAGCCCGAGCACATTCAGCATATTCTCCGCCCTGTATCTATTGTTCCGGAGCCCATGCCAGCCAACGAAGTATTAGAAATTTTTATTCAGAAAAAAAGAAGCATGGCGGTTGTTGTTGATGAGTACGGCGGCACCGCAGGCATCATCACCATGGAAGATATCGTGGAAGAAATTTTCGGTGAAATTGAAGACGAGCACGACAAGGAAGAGCATCAAGAAGAATTGGAAATTCAATTGGATGAGAAGAATTATGAGTTTTCCGCGCGATTGGAAATTGATTATTTGAATGATAAATATCCTTTCGAGCTTCCGGTGAATGATGAAGAATATGATACGTTAGGAGGCTTATTGCTTCATTACTATGAAGATATTCCCGATGAAGGGGCGGTTATTGTCGTCGAAAACTTCACTTTTACGGTCAGTAAAGTGTCCGAAACTCGAATAGAGTCGGTTAAAATCACAATTTCCTAATTACTAAAAAACTCATTTACAATTAGTTATTTTGTAATTCGAGGTTTTTGTAATTTGTGTTAATCATTTTACGATATTCGCACTCCAAATTTTATAATGCTAGACTTATATGGCAATGATTGAAAAAATCAGAAACCAACGATGGCTTCTGATCGTAGTCGTAGGAGTGAGCCTTTTGGGCTTTCTCGTAAATGGTGCAGTTTTAAAGTGGATTCAAGGCGGCCCTACTGATGTGGGTGAGATTGCCGGTGAATCTATCGACATTGCAGAATGGACAGCTGCTACCAACGAACAAAAAGTTCTTTTCAATTATTCAGGTAATGAAACCAGCCTGAGCAATGATACCTGGAACAACTTGGTAGAAAGAAAACTTCTTTCTGAGCAGTTTGAAAAAGCTGGTATCATTGTGACTGATGAAGAATACGATGAGATTCTTTTCGGTGAAATGCTATCACCTTATGTGAAGCAAACCATTTACGGTGGTCAGGATAGTGCATCTTTCCGCGAGCAGATGCGCACCAATTTCGATGGTATGGAACCTGAGCGCGCTGCTGGTTGGAAAAACCTAATCATGCACAAGCGCAAAAAGGAAAAGTATGACTTGATGCTCAAGCGTGGAATGTTTGCCAATACCCTCGACGGTAAGTGGGCATTCAAGCAGCAGAGCGACAAAGTAAGTTTATCTTACGTTGTAAAGTCATATGCTGAAATCCCTGATAGCACTGTTGAAGTTACTGAATCAGATATCCGAGCTTATTATAACAAGCACAAGAATGATCGCGAATACAAGCAGGAAGTAAGCCGTTCCGTTAACTATATCCGCTTCCCTGTGCGCGCGAATTCTAACGATAGCTTGTCTTTGAGAGAATCCCTCGCATCGCTTGCAGAGTCTTTCCGCACCGATAAGGGCGACAGCGCATTCGCAGCAGCCAATGCTTCTCCAGGCGCTAAGCCTTACATTAGCTATACAGCCAATATGTTTCCTGAGCCATACAATACACAAGTGTTGAATGACTCTATCGGCAAAGTAATCGGCCCATTCCAATTTAATGGTAAGTATGCACTTGCTAAAGTTTCAAAGCGCATGAATGTGCTTGATTCTGTGAAGGCTCGTCACATCCTCATCAAGGCGGATAGAAAAGATGCTGCTGCATTGGCAACTGCCCGCGCGAAAGCTGACTCCATCAAGAATGTAATTGCAAAAGAGAAGAATTTCGAAGCCATGGCTGCCCAATTCGGTAGTGATGGTACTAAAAATAACGGTGGTGATTTGGGTTGGTTCGGTAAAGGAGCCATGGTGAAGGAGTTTGAAGATGCTTCTTTCTCTAAACCAAAAGGAGAGCTTTCACTCGTTACAACTGATTTCGGTGTACACGTATTGGAAGTTACCGATCAAAAGTTTGCCGTAGCGAAGGTTGCGATCATTGAAAAGAACATCGAGCCAAGCGCTCTCACTCGTAAGAATGCATACGCACTTGCAAGCGAGTTCTCTATCAATTTTGCTGACACAACTAGTTTCAGAGCTGCAGCAGATACATTGAATGGCGGCACTCCAATCATGCCAGCTAAAAACATTCGTCCAAACAGCACGACCATCAATGGATTGCAGAATGGTTATCCTGTTGTATCATGGGCATTTGGTGCTGAATTGGGAGAGGTATCTCAACCAATGTTGATTGACAACGAATACATCATTGCGGCACTTGTAGACGTTAAAGAGCGCGGTGTACCTACACTTGCCAACGTTTATGACAAGATGAAGCAGGAAGCCATCAAAGAAAAGAAGGCGGAAAAGTACATGGAACTCATGAAGAGCGGATCACTTGAAGATATTGCGAAGGCAGTGGAATCATCTGTGAAGACTGCTGAAAACGTAACCTTGAAGAGTGGCAATATCCCCGGCAGTGGTGTGAGCGCTCAAGAATATGAAGTGATCGGTATTGCTTTCGGATTGAAGAAAGATTTTATCTCAAGCCCAAGCAAAGGCAAGGGTGGTGTTTATGTGTTGCAGAAGACCTCTGACATCGTAGAGGGAACGAGCACAGATAACTACACAGCAGATCGCGATCAATTGATGACTAATTTGCAAAACAGAGCAGCGAGCTCCGTATTCAACTCTTTCAAAGAGGAAGCGGAAGTTATCGATGACCGTTTTACAAGAAGATAGTGAACCCCCTTTAACCAATTAGAAAGACCGTCTCTTTTAAAGAGGCGGTTTTTTTTTATGGTATGAGGATAGAACTATCCCCATAGCTTAGAAAGTAGAAATCTTCTTCCAGCGCTTTTGCATACACAGCGCGCCACTGCT
>CANGVZ010000358.1 GCA_947457285.1 Flavobacteriales bacterium
TACTACAGAAAAGCTTAATAGCCTATTGTCACGATCGCAAGGGGTAGAGGATACAATCCTATTGGCGCTGGGCAATTTGGGAGGGAAAGCTGTTTTTTCTACGAGTTTCAGCAAAGAGGATCAGGTGATATATGACGTGATCGCTCGAAATAATTTGCCCATTGAAGTTTTCACTTTAGATACAGGGAGGTTGTTTCCTGAGACCTACAGTGTTTGGTCGAGAACTATAGAAAAATATAAGAAGCCGATCAGGTCATATTTTCCGAATGACCTGACCGTCGAGTCGATGACTTCTGAATTCGGGCCAAACTTGTTTTATGAAAGTGTTGAATGGAGAAAGATGTGTTGCAATGTCAGAAAGGTAGAGCCATTGAATCGAGCTCTTTCTGGCGCTAATATTTGGATCACAGGTATCCGTGCGGCACAATCAGAAAATAGGGCTTCCATGAAGATGGTGGAATGGGATAATCAAAGAAGTATCTATAAGATTCACCCCCTTTTGCAATGGAACAATGAGATGGTGGATTCTTACATAGATCGTCATCATGTCCCATACAACAAGCTCCATGATAAGGGCTTTTTAAGCATTGGTTGTGCCCCTTGTACTCGTGCGGTTGCAGCGGGCGAAGATGCCCGTGCTGGTAGATGGTGGTGGGAAGATGCGTCAAAGAAGGAATGTGGCTTACACGCTGAAAAAAGTTCAAATTCATAGTATGAGTAATAGTCATTTAAAAGCGCTCGAAGACGAAGCGATGCATATCCTTTTGGAGGTCATGGGACAATTCGAGCGTCCCGCCTTGCTCTTCAGTGGTGGGAAGGATTCGATTGTGCTGGCGCATCTTGCTGGTAAATTATTCAAGCCCGCAGGTATTCCTTTTCCGCTGGTGCATATTGATACTGGGCATAATTTTTCTGAAGCACTCGCATACCGCGACGCGCTGGCAGAAAAACTAGGAGCCAAATTGATCGTGCGCTATGTAGCAGATTCAATCAAAAAGCACGGTTTAAGTGAGCCTGCTGGAAAGTTCCCATCTCGTAATGCATTGCAGAGCTATACGCTCCTTGACACAATAGAAGAGTTTGAATTCGATGCGTGCATTGGTGGTGCTCGCAGAGATGAGGAGAAGGCTCGTGCCAAGGAGCGAATATTCTCGGTCAGAGATGAATTTGGAACATGGGATCCAAAAAATCAGCGTCCTGAGATTTGGAACATTTATAATGGTCAAATTTCAAAAGGTCAAAACGTACGTGTATTTCCTATTAGTAACTGGACCGAATTGGATGTTTGGAATTATATCAGACAAGAAAATATCGAGTTACCGTCTATCTATTTTGCACACGACCGAGAGGTGATACGATATGGAAATCAATGGCTCGCGACAAACGGGTTTATACGCATTGAAAATACAGATGAGATCACAACAAAGCGGGTGCGCTATCGCACCGTGGGTGACATGACATGCACGGCAGCAGTTGAGAGCAATGCCGATACTCTTGATTCAGTGATTGATGAAATTATTTCTTCGCGCATTAGCGAACGAGGAGAAACCCGAATTGATGATCGCATGTCAGATGCGGCGATGGAGGATAGAAAGAAAAACGGTTATTTCTAAAAAAAAATCGAGATGGAATTATTGAGATTTCTTACCGCGGGAAGTGTAGACGATGGAAAGAGCACTTTGATCGGCAGACTTTTATACGATAGTAAAAATATTCTGGTAGATCAATTGGAGATTCTTCAAAAGCAAAGTAAAAACAACAATGGCAACGAGGTAGATTTAGCTCTGCTCACCGATGGTTTGCGCGCAGAGCGAGAACAGGGTATCACCATTGACGTAGCATATAAATATTTCAGTACGCCGCGGAGGAAATACATCATTGCGGATGCGCCTGGTCATATTCAGTACACACGAAATATGGTCACTGCTGCAAGCACCGCCCATGCAATCATTGTGCTCGTGGATGCGCGCTCGGGGGTGATTGAGCAAACTCGAAGACACTCCTACATTGCGTCGTTGATGAATATTCGACACGTGGTTTTCGCAATTAATAAAATGGACTTGATAGATTATGATCAAGTGCAATTTGAATCGATACAAGAGCAGTGTTTATCGCTTTGTAGTCAGCTCCAATTATCCAATCCTTTTGTCATACCCATTGCGGCTTTGCACGGCGATAATATTACTGATTCTTCTCTCAACATGCCTTGGTATAGTGGCCCGACGATTTTAGATGTATTGGAAGAATTGCCAATCGAAGAGGATGTACGGATTGGAGCTGCTCATTTTCAAGTGCAATATGTCAACCGTCCTCAGACCAACGAACTTCACGATTTTCGGGGTTATATGGGGTCTTTGTATCAGGGAGAATTGAGTGTTGGAGATGTTGTGAATGTCTTTCCTTCTGGCATTGAAACTAAGGTTAAACAAATTTGGTCGGCAGGGGAGTTGGTTCAAACTACTTCAACCCAAGGCGTGCATACACTGGAGTTGGAAGATGACCTCGACATTTCACGGGGTGATGTTATTCGAAGTGCAAATCAAAGTCATGAGGGAGTATCCACTTTTAAAGCGAGACTTTGTTGGTTCTCCGAAAAGAAGGGTAGGGTGGGGATGAAGGTGCTTCTTCAGCAACATAGCGCTTTGTCGCGTGCTGTGATAACTTCAATAGAATACAAGGTAGATATTCAGGAGTTAAAAAGAATAGAAGCTATTGAAGAGATAGCTCTGAATGATATTGTATTTGTTACAATAAGGTCTCAGAAACCATTGCTATTTGGAGATTTGAATTCCATACAAAACAGAGCCGTGCTCATAGACGAAATAAATCATCAGACCCTTGCAGCAGTCATTTACAACTCCAATTAAATCAAGCCTAAAAGGACGCTGGTGGATCATCGGAATGCCGGTGTTAGTCATATTGGCTTGTGTATCACTTCATGTTGGAATGGGGGATAGCAGTTTTATTGATGAAGTGTTTTTTTGGTGTGCATTGGCTGGTTTCGTGGCACAACTTATAGATGGCACTTTGGGAATGGGCTATGGCATCGTATCGGCATCATTTCTTTTATCATTTAATATCCCTTTGGCA
>CANGVZ010000359.1 GCA_947457285.1 Flavobacteriales bacterium
CCCACACCACGAATGTGAAATTGCTCAAAATGTGGGCGCTCACGGCCACGAGCCAGTTCGTTACTGGATGCACGGCAACATGCTCACTGTAAACGGCCGTAAGATGGCGAAAAGCGAGGGCAATGGCTTCACTCCAGAAGAATTGATTACAGGTAATCACAAACTCCTCGACAAGGGTTACAGCCCAATGACGGTGCGCTTCTTCATGCTTCAAGGTCATTATGCATCTACGCTCGACTTCAGCAATGAGGCGCTGCAAGCGGCAGAACGCGGATTTAAGCGCATGACAGCTGCGATGGAGAACTTTGGGAAATTGCCTGCCTCTGCTACAAGCGATGAGGATATCACCGCTTGGGCAAAGCAATGCTACGATGCGATGAATGATGATTTCAATACCCCTGTCTTGATTTCAAATCTCTTCGAAGGGGTGCGCATCATCAACTCGGTGAAAGAAGGCCTCATCAAACTTACGGAAGCGGATATCGACCTTCTGACCAAAACCTTCATTGCATTCTTTGATCAAGTGTTAGGATTGACCATTGAAGCTTCGGCTGGAAATAATGAGCTTACAGAGCAGTTGATGCAATTTATTATTCGCCTACGCGCTAATGCAAAAGCGAATAAAGACTTCGCGACATCTGATATGATTCGCGATGAACTCGGTAAGATTAAAATTCAAATTAAAGACACCAAAGAAGGATCGACTTGGGCGATCACCGAATAAAATGAAAAAAAGCGCACTTCGTTTTTTGCTACTGGGAGCCTTGTCTGGATTGGCTGTCACTATGCTTTACACTGCATGCACGAATGATCCAAAGGATGATAAAAAAGGCGATTCTACCACAAAACCGAACGAATCGTCGGTTGTGGTGCCTCAGTTTCAAGCCGATTCAGCATATCGATTTGTAGAAAAACAAGTGTTGTTTGGTCCGCGTGTTCCAGGCTCTGCATCGCACACCGCATGCGGCGATTGGATGGTGGCTACATTGAAAAGTTATGGTGCTAATGTGATCGAACAAAAAAGTTCAGTGACAACGTTTGATGGAAAGAGCACTCCACTGCGCAATATCATTGCGGAGTTCAATCCTTCTGTAAAAAAACGCATTGCATTGGCGGCCCACTGGGATACGCGTCCATTTGCTGATAAGGACACCGATGAGAGCCTTTGGAAAAAGCCTATTGATGGCGCGAACGACGGTGGTTCTGGCGTTGGGGTGCTAATGGAAATTGCTCGTCTTTTAGCATTGAATCCAACGAGGGTAGGGGTGGACATAATCTTTTTTGACGTAGAAGATTACGGAGCTCCGGAATGGAAAGACGAATCAGATGGTGATGTTTACACCTGGTGTTTAGGTTCGCAATATTGGGCACGCACACCTCACAAAGTAGGTTACCGCGCCGAAACGGGCATACTTCTAGATATGGTAGGAGCAAAGGATGCCGTGTTCAATAAAGAAGGAAAAAGTATGGAAGTCGCCATTGGTACCGTATCACGTGTATGGAGCACAGCGGAGAAATTGGGATATGGTGGGTTTTTTCAAGATGTGACCATGCCCGAAATTATCGACGATCACCAGTGGATGATTGCAGGCGGTGTTCCTACGATTGACATTGTGGATATGCGCCCAACAGTGCGCGCCATGGGATACGAAGGCTACGGTTTCGGCAGTTTTCATCACACGCACAACGACAACATGAGCGTCATCAGCCGCGAAACCCTCAAAGCCGTCGGCACCACAGTGACGCATGTGGTCTACAAATACTAGGAGAGTAGGCTAGTAGGCTAGTAAGATAGTAGGCCAGTATGCTAGTATGATAGTATGCTAGTATGATAGTATGCTAGTGTGCTAACCCCTTGTTCTCAAAATCCCCTTGTTCCTTGTAAGTCGCTCCGTCGCTTTATCTTGCAGCAGCGGCGATTTGAGCGGCTTGGCGCCAACTTGTTGCTGTGTGACCTCCGTTCATATCTGTAATCAATAATATGGGAGCTGCGCCTGCTTGGTGAGCCCTGAGCTTATCGACGTACTTCACCACTTGCCATATTGGGCACTGGTAGTCAAAATAACCACCAAATACGATCGTAGTTGGATATGCTTGAGATTTGATCTGTTCGTAAGGGGAATAGGATTGAATGTAATCAAAGGCTCGTTTCTCTTGAGGACTGCCCCATTCCTTGTATTCATCGGCAGTGAGTGCAAGGGTAGAGTCCATCATGGTATTTAGTACATCTACAAATGGATGATCGAGTATTATTTTGTCAAATAATTCTGGACGCTGATTCATAGCTTGGGCTACCAACAAACCACCAGCGCTCTGCCCATAACCAACAAGCTTGCTTTTTTCGGGAAGGTATTTTTTTCTAACTTTTTTAGCCACGGCGATGTAGTCATCCATACTATTTTTCTTGTTGTAAAGCTTGCCATCATTATACCAACGTTGGCCAAGAATAGACTCCCCACGCACATGCGCATACACAATGGTGTAGCCTTCCTGAAGTAAAATGAAATCCTCTAAACTAAAGGCTGGGGTTGTATTGGCACCGTAGGCCCCATATCCTTTTAGAATCACATTTCTAGTTGCATAGATGCCCGAATAAGAAGATGCAACCGTAACGGGAATCTTCGTTCTCCAGCCGTTGCGAACCCAGATGCGCCTCGTCGAGATTCTACAGTATTCAAACTCTCCATACTTGATAAGTGGCGTGACCGAGGTGATTTTTTGTTGATGGATATCAAATGAATATTGCGTTGGTAATGCTTGGGGAGCGCTGAATACAAAGTTTAAAATACCAGAGGAATCATAGTTTTGGACGAACTCATATTGACCTAGACCCAATTCCAATTTGATAGGCTCCCACTTCTTTTTTTTCAAAGAAAAATGCATCAATTGTGGAATGGATTTTTTGAAAACTACGGCAGCAATGTGTTCTCCTGCGATAGTGAAATCCGTAATGAAATCTTTTCGTTTAATTGCACATAGATGATTGAATTGTAAAGTATCCGTCGCTTCAGATATCCAGAACTCTTGATGTGTTGGTGTGGTTGTGAGTAGATAATAGCGACTATTGCTATATCGAATTTGATGTTGGA
>CANGVZ010000360.1 GCA_947457285.1 Flavobacteriales bacterium
AAAGCCCTTTCTAATGAAAGGGCTTTTTTGGCAAGAAACTTGGTTTCTCGGCGCAACAAATAATTACTTTTGACACAAAATAAAATCAGTGAATAAGATGAAAAAAACAATTTTTCTTTCGTTCTCATTATTGGCGGCTACTACAATCATGGCGCAGCCTTCTGTGACCAACGCCTATAATGCCAACAAAGAGGGAGACTTTGCAGCGGCTGCCACTTACATTGAAGAGGCCATTAAGGACCCAAAAGCGGCATCAAAAGAAAAAACGTGGCGATACAGAGGAGATATTTACCTCAATATCGCTTCAGATCCAAACCTTAAGGCGCAATTCCCTGACGCTATTCAAAAATCAAAAGAGAGCTTTTTCAAAAACAGAGAGTTGGATAAATTCAACGATTACCAAGTCGAAGTGAAGGCGTCACTTGCTCGTTTGCAGCAACTTATCGGCACGAATACCGATGACCAACTAAAGGCTAAAGATTTTTGTGGTGCAGCTCAAGGCTTTGAAACAATGGCTGAGATTTCTAGCAAATTTGATCTTGTAGACACATCAATGATCTTCAATAGCGCTTATTGTTATGATCAGTGTGGCAATTTTGATAAAGCAATTGAAAAGTATAAGTACTGCGCAGGCCTTAATTACAATCTACCTGAAACTTTCCGCTATATCGCTGATGTTCAGACAAGAGCTGGTAAAAAAGAAGACGCAATTAAAACATTGGCCGAAGCACGTGCTAAGTATCCAAACGATGCTGAATTGCTTCGTTCTGAGGTAAATATCTATTTGGCTGACCAAGAGTATGCTAAAGCAGAACAGCTTTTAGTTGCTTTGACCCAGAAGGATCCTTCGAATGAAATGTTCTGGTATGTATTGGGTATTACTTATGATAAGCTCGGAAAGAAAGGTGACGAGGAGAAGGCTTATCAAAAGGCCATTGAGTTGAAGCCAAATTACTATGATGCTCGTTTTAACCTCGGAGCGTTGTATTTTAACCAAGGTCTTGAAAATGACAATATTTGTAATGAAATTCCTCCAAGAGAAACGGCTAAGTATAACGACTGTACTGCCCAAAGCACAGTATTGTTTAAGAAGTCTGTAGAACATTTGGAGAATGCTTACAATAATATGCCAGCTGATATCAAGGGCACTTCAGAGGAGCGTCAGATAATCACTGCCTTGAAGGATGCGTATTACAAAGCAGGAAGAGAGGAAGATTATAAGAAGATGAAAGATCTGTTAGCGAAATAATATTCATGGAAAAGGCCCCGAAATGGGGCCTTCCCTTTAATCTTTTTACTTTACATAATGTGAATTATGATTATAATAATATGGGTCAAAAGCTTCTGAATGGATCGCTAAATCTGGGATCTTTTAAAAAGTCATGATCCGTAAACGTCTTCATGAATGCCACCAAATCCTGCTTTTGTTGTGTCGTCATAAACATTCTCAATGGCTCCACGCCCGTCAATAAATTCTGTTCCAAATCCTGTGGACTTTCTCCAAGTCTAAAAAATCCACCGTTCGTTCCGCGACGTAAAAAGAAACTTAATTGTGGATGTCTCTTAATACCGTGATCATAAAAATCCACAACTTCCTCCAGCGTATTGAATCGCCCGTCATGCATGTATGGCCCAGTAACCTCAATATTTCGCAACGACGGAACTTTGAACCATCCATTCATAGGCACATTTCGCACAGGATCGATTCCAACCGTTCCAGGATCGCTATACCATAATTCAAGGCCAATATTCTCTCCTGCACTGGCACCACCCATTAGATTATTGCCTCCATGACAAGAACTACAAGGAAACTCATGGAAGTACAAATCTTTACCACGAAGCTCCTGAGGATTAAGATTTACGAAATTATTTTCCCTCGCAATGTCCCATTTCGAATTGACACTTATCATCGATCTAATGAAATGTACCAATCCGTCTGATATTCGAGTAATAGTTACAGTCGAGTCACCAAATGCATTGATAAACAATTCTTTATAATAAGGGATATTGGAGATTTTTTCAACCATGTAGTCTTTATCTTCCAATCCCATTTCGATGTGATCAGCAATTGGCATTAGAACCATATTTTCCAAAAACTCTTCGCGCAAATCATGGAAAAAGAAGCTTTGTAATCCTGTGTTTAAGATGGCCTGGCTATTTCTTTTGGTCAATTTACCATCAAAACCTTCACTTTTGGCTACATGATCAGCAAAACCTGCTGATTGACGATGGCACGAGCCACAGCTAACTCTATTATTCATAGAGAGTTGTGTTTCATAAAAGAGAACACGTCCTAATGTGGCTTTGTCGTTGTCAATATCAAAGCCTGCGGTTGCGTCAAAAGACACCTGCCCCCCAATTGAGTCATATTTATAAACGGTTTCAGGTAAAACAGGAACTCTTTTTAAGGGTTCCGCCTCCTCTTTTGAGCAGGAAACCACAACCACTATTAGTAGAATGATGAAAAACGTCAGGTTTATTTTTCTCATTGTTTTTTATTTTAAAAACGAACTATAACAAATAGCGCTGTTGGAAATAATAGTTCCAATTCCGTTTTTGTTCGGGTAATCTCTGCATTAAACTCCGGAAACTCAGTGTTTTCTCTCACGATGGTGATGTCATTGCTGAGGTATCGGAAACTCATTTCTGTTCCGATGCTAAAATTTTTAGAAAAATGATATTGTGCGAAAATGAATGGCGCCGCACCAAATCCACTTGACTCTGTGTTATTTGTTGTCTCGTGACGAACGTTATTAGCATTTACGAAAATCGTATTGCTATTGCTCGAACGATTGGCAATGACCGCGTCAACGCCATATTTGATAGACCATTTTTCGTTGAAATTCTTGTAGACCACCAGACCAAAGCGAATGTCCAACGTAGACGTATCCTGAACGAAGGTGTTTTGACCATTGAAGTCCGATGGATCTTCGGTGTTTTCAATCGACCGGAAGCCCGCACCAGCTCTTAAACCAAATTTACCGAAACTTTTCTCAAGCTGCAAGGCATATGGGTTGAGTGTGATATCGGATTCAGAAGTATTATAGTTTCTGAGAACTGGAAATACATTTAGGCCGATTTCAAAAA
>CANGVZ010000361.1 GCA_947457285.1 Flavobacteriales bacterium
ATGGGCGATGGGCGAAAGGCGATGGGCGATGGGCGAAAGGCGAGGGGGGAGGGGCGAGGGGGATAGGAGATAGGAGATAGGAGATAGGGAATAGGGGATAGGGGATAGGAAAATAGGAATCCCGATAGCTATCGGGAGAAGTCTGGAATTCTGAATCTTGTATGATCTGTTAGTTGTTATTCCTCACATCGAAATGATTTGCGTTTATGAGTTTTATCTAAGAGATGAATTTCCACGACTAAGCATGGTTTCGAATTTTCACAGATGTACGGAATTTTACCGTACAATGGGCTTCGGAATAGCAATCACCAGTGTTTTGCTTAATTCAAGAACTTGAAAGAATTTAGAATCTGTTCTCCAATCTGCTTAAAGGCGTCAAATCTGGTTTGTTCGCAAGTCAGGGTTAAAACGTATGCAGTATCATTTCTGACCCAGTAATATTGGATTAATCTGAGATTATAGATGCCTTGATCTCCCATAAATTCCATTCGGTGAAATTCATTAGAACCATTTTTAACCCTTTTGCTTTCGATTAATTTTGAGTTAGGAATCATGGTTTTTACCTGACCCTCGGATAATTCAACGTATTTATCAAGATTTAAACCTGCCCCAGCCAAACTTTGGACGAGGAGATTGATATTTTCACGGAAATCATCATCTGCTGCTTCCAGAGGAGATAGAATAATGAATTTGGTGTTGTATTGTCCCGTTTGATTGAGTTCCCAATCAGCGGGGTATTGAATGGATACTTCTTTATCTTCGAGGGTTTTCCATTTAGATTGAGCTTCCGTTTTTTGATTTGTGTTGTCTTGAGCCTGCACCAATATGGTAGCAGCAATCAGAATTGAAGAAAATAAAAATTTCATTTTAAATGCATTATTTGATGCGAATATAGTATATCCATACGGAACTCTTTGTGCTTCACTAGATACTAGCGACTAGATACTAGCGACTAGCGACTAGATACTAGTGACTAGATACTAGAGGCTAACGACCATTCAGGATTTGTGATATTTACTATATTTGTTCGAGAACTTTGTGATTTATTACAATTTAAATGAGAATATCAATAGGTTTCGTTTTTCTAATTGCTTTGTTGGTTTTTCAATAATTTAACCTGCCGTTCTTGGCTTTTTCAGAGCCTTTGGTTTGTGCAGGAGTCCGAGAGTTTACTGATTCTTTAGGAACTTATACAAATACTATTGGCAATACAATATCTGTAAGCGACTTGGGAAAAACGAACGAATTTATTACACTCAGCTGTCTCATTTATGTGATCACTGAAATTTTTAATATCCAAAAAATCGAATAATGTGTTCTTTAAAGAAAAACACGGCAATGAATCTGTATAAAAAGATATTAGTAATTACCCTTTTAATCTTCTTTTTCGCTGCTTGTAGTGAGGATTCGAAAAGAAACAATCAAGGAAAGGGCATAATCGGGAACACAGAGGAGCGGTTGAATACAGAGGTAACATCAAAACTTTTTATCAATGTGATACAAAGCCTTCCTGAAGAAATAGAGGGTTGTGGTTGTTATTTCTCAAGCGACTCAGCTGACAACATTGATAAGAAGTTTATATTTGTTTCAAACTATGACAGTACAGCATTTATTAGTATAAACAATCGTTTAACCAGACTTAAACTTGTCAAATCAGGAAGAGATGTATCTTTATTCGGAGATCATGACCACCTAGCCATTTATGAGTCTTCTCAGTATAAGGTAACTGTAGATATCAAATATCTAAACTCAAATGGAGAGGAGACTTGGTTGAACCAAGGAACTCTATTTGTTGAAAATAAATCAGGTCAAAGCATTCTACAAAAATTTGTTGGAGAATGCGGGTGCTGATTAGTTACTAGTCACTAGTATCTAGCATCTAGTCACTAAATTCGTATTTTTGCCGTCCCTTTAGAGAAATATGAGTATTACAGCAGAAATAGGCCGCCGTCGCACGTTTGCGATTATCAGTCACCCGGATGCGGGGAAGACCACATTGACAGAGAAATTGCTTCTCTTCGGTGGCGCCATTCAAACGGCGGGTGCGGTGAAGAGCAATAAAATCACAAAGACCGCCGCGTCTGACTTTATGGAGATTGAGCGCCAACGTGGAATTTCCGTGGCGACGTCGGTGATGGTGTTTGAATACAATGGCAAACAGGTTAATCTGCTCGATACTCCCGGTCACAAAGACTTTGCTGAAGATACCTATCGCACGCTCACCGCAGTGGACAGCGTAATTCTCGTGATTGATAGCGTCAAAGGTGTCGAAACCCAGACTGAGCGCCTCATGGAGGTTTGCCGCATGCGCGATACCCCCGTAATTGTCTTTATCAATAAAATGGACCTTGAAGGTCAGGATCCTTTTGACCTTTTGGATGAACTGGAAGAAAAATTAAATATAAAAGTACAGCCACTCTCCTGGCCGATTAGCAAGGGCTTTTCGTTCAAGGGAGTGTATAAACTCTATGATAAAACGCTCAACTTATTCGAGTCACAAAAGACGAAGATTAGCGATGAGGTTGTTGCGATCAATGATCTAAACGATCCCGTATTGGATCAACTCGTTGGAGAGTATGCTCAGCAATTGCGCGAGGATGTGGATTTGATAGAAAATGTTTACGATCCATTTGATATCAATCGCTATTTGAATGGCGAATTGGCGCCCGTATTCTTCGGTTCGGCGATGAATAACTTCGGTGTGAAAGAGCTGCTCGATAAGTTCGTAGAAATCGCTCCGGTGCCGCAATCGCGCGAAACAGATAAGCGATTGATTGAACCTGCCGAAAATAAATTCACTGGTTTTATTTTTAAAATTCACGCGAATATCGATCCTCGTCACCGCGACCGCATCGCGTTTTTGCGCGTATGCAGCGGTAAGTTCGAACGCAATACTTTTTACCATCACGTGCGTTTGAACAAAGACTTTAAATATCCGAACCCTGCTACATTCCTGGCGCAAGCGAAATCTACCGTTGATGAGGCCTATCCAGGGGATGTGATTGGATTGTATGATACTGGAAATTTCAAAATTGGTGATACCCTCACAGAAGGAGAGGCGATGATGTTTAAAGGCATCCCGTC
>CANGVZ010000362.1 GCA_947457285.1 Flavobacteriales bacterium
CAATGGACCTCTGTGAATCCTACGACTGCTTCTTTGTCACTCGCTTCTCAAGGCTGGGTGGATGCTCAGACTTACACACTTACATACAACATCCTTGATGCAAACCAAGCTCTAGGAAATGTGGTATTCAAAATGAACGATGCGAAAGACCCGGATGCAAACTCTATTGTACCTGCGCTTTCAAATGTGTTCACTATCGACACTTCTAATCCTTCTATCGCAACTGCTAACGTGTCGAATACTTTGATCAATGATGCTACAGCAGTGGATGGATTTATTACTGCTACACTCAACTTCACAGAAGCAGTTGATCAATCGACAACTCCGACCATCACTTTTGCAGATGAAAACATTGCAAGTGCTGTATCGCACAACACATCACTCAGCTTCTGGCAGAGCGCTACTTCTTATCAAGCTTTCTTTGATGTGATTGACTCAAACGTGGAAGGATTTGGCGAAGTAACAGTTACTGGTGTTGCTGATATCAATGGCAACTCAATGGTGGAGTACGCGAATAGCAACCTTTTTGAATTGGATACTCAAAACCCAATCTCAGTATTGAATACTTCGGAATTGGGAATCAACTTGCAATCTCTTTCAAACAACTTCTCAATTCAGGCGGTATTTGCAGAAGCAATGAACGCAACTGAAATTCCTACCCTTGAGTTCTCAGGCTCTGATATATCTGCTGTGTTAGGTCCTCTCGTATCTGAGGGTTGGGTGGACGCACTTACATACCAGTGGACTTACAACGTGAATCAGGTAGTTGACGAAATTTCTGGTATCAATGTCTTGGTGAGCGGTGGTCAAGATGAAAACGGAAACCCTGCTCTCGCGGCATCTTTTGAAGGAGCTTTCGAAGTAGACTTTAACGCTCCTGTTATCGCGAGCAGCACAGAGGTAAACTGGACACTTACAGATGCTACTGCTTTTGAAAGCGCATTTGGAGTGACCATCGACTTCAATGAACCAATGAATCAAGAAGTATTGCCAACAGTCACAGTTTCGACCGACGCGCAGTCCTCACTTTCTTTCAATGCATCAACTTCAGAATGGTTGAGCGAGACTTCAGTTGTCATCTATTTTGATGGTATCGACGAAGGCGTTGAAATTACTGATGCTTTCATCACCATCACTGGTTATGAAGATGCCAATGGCAACGTTTCTCAAGCGTCAACGGATGCAGGAAGTATCATTATTGATACACGCAACCCAATTGCTTCTTTTGTTTCTTCTACAAATAATGATTTCGGATCTTCGAACACACTTGTGGTTTCTTTCGACGAACCAATGAACACGGCTGTATCACCCTTGGCGGTGGTAGAACCAATAGAAATTGCTGACTTCCTCACAGGTGTGACTGGTGAATGGCTCAATGCAACCTCTTATCAGGTGAATTTTGCTTGGGAAGCAACAGGTGATTTGAATGGTGTAGCGAATGTGATCATCAATTCTGCACAAGATGTATTGGGCAATACAATGGAAGAGTCAATCATCAATGATGCATTCGAGGTGACTTATGTTGGTGTAGATGAACTCACGCTTGGCACTGCAAGACTTTATCCTAACCCGACCATGGAAGGTCAAAATACGATTGTAGAGTTGAGCGGTGATATGCAAAACATCAACTTCCAAATCATGGATGTCGACGGTAAAGTGATATCAATTGTTCAAAATACAAATACTTCCAGTCAGCGTATTGAATTGCCAACGGCAAGACTTGCTGCTGGAAATTACCTCGTGAGACTATTCAACAACAAAGCGGAGACTACGCTCAAGTTGATGATATTGAAGTAAAAAATAATGATGCGAAGTATCGCAATATGGAGATATGCTAGCGCAGAAGAAAGAATATTCTTTCTTCTGCGTTTTGGCATTTTAGGCTGCTTCGTCGGACACGGTGCTTGGGGATTAATTGGAAAAGAATCGTGGCTCGCGTTTTTTAATGTCTTTTATTTCCCTGAATCCATTTCGCGCATTGCTATGCCCATCGTAGGTCTGATGGATATCACTGTTGGTTTGGTTTTGTTTTTTGCCCCTACACGCAAATGGTTGTGGTGGGCTGCCTTTTGGACACTCTTCACTGCCATGTTGCGCCCCAGCGCCGGCATGGGCATGTCAGAGTTTTTTGAGCGCGCTGGCAATTACGGTGTTCCTCTTGCGATGCTCTATTTGACAGCAAGCATACAACCGCGACTTCAATTCGCTGGTTCCATTAATTTTCAAGATATTCAATGGGAAAAGTATCATCTCGGATTTGAACGTATCCTACGATGGTCACTTTTTTTATTACTCGCTGGGCACGGAGGACTCGCGTTTTTCAATGAGCATCCTGTAATTACCAAACACCTAGACTTTATTGGTTGGGGCGCATCACGCTCCAATATCATGATATTCGGCGCATTTGAAATGATGCTGGCGCTGGTAGTGCTCCTTCGACCTCGTATTGCTGGGTTGATGGTATTTGTGCTCCTATATAAAATATTTACAGAATCACTTCACCCTATCGCAGGACATTCACGCGATGTATTTGAAACCATCGAACGCATGGGTGACTATGTGATTCCACTAATTCTTATTGCTTACTATGCTCACTTCCCGAAGCGCTAGTGCACTTTTCGTTGTCGTGTTTTTTTCTTTGTTTTTTTCTAAAAAAATAATAGCGTCAGAATTTATCGTGACCTTCGACTACAAAGATTCAGCTCCGCTAGATTCTAATATCGCTTCTTTTCAAAATTGGTGGAATCACTTCGAGGGTGAAGAAAATTTTGAAAGGGCAAATGAAATTTTAAAGCCTTATAGCGTCAATCCCTCGCTTTTACTCAACGTAATGGGGTTTGATAAAAATGAACAGGACTGGAAAGAATTGAACCATCGCCTGGATTTTGCAGTAGAGCTGACCATAAAAGATAAAGAACATTTACTGCGATTTATTAAAGATGTTGCTTTGAAAATTAATGAAAGAAAACTGGCGCTACAGACCAACAAAGAGACTTTTGTAGAACTGTCATTTTCCTCAATCCCAGGTATTTACACTATTCGTTTTTTCAATCATTCTTTGGGAAAACAA
>CANGVZ010000363.1 GCA_947457285.1 Flavobacteriales bacterium
AAATGGAACAGATGATCGGGGCGAGCTTTGGCGCCGTGGTACACCGCGATGATTTGGCAGCCTGCTTTCATTACATAGAAAAAGCTTTTAACAATGAACCCTATCGCGACCCAATCAACTATCGAGTTATGCATGCCGATGGGAAATGGCGCTGGTATGCCGCGAAAGGAAGAATATTTCAGTCAGATGGTGAAAGTCTCTTTTTAGGCGTTGCTCGCGACGTTACCAAGGAGAAGAGTATCGAGGAAAGTCTCATTGCATCGGAAAAACAGGCCTTCGATCTTGCCAAGTCCTACAAAAACATTCTGGACTCACAGAATGTATTCATCATCAAAACGGATATGCAAGGCTTCTATACCTACGCCAATGAGCATTTCAAATACTTCTTTGGCTTTGGAGATGAGGTCGTAGGTGTCAACTCTATGTCAACAATCCACCCCGACGATCATGAGAAGGCTGTTGAGACCGTGCATAAATGTCTCGCTGAACCAAACGTTCCGCATGAAGTGATCATCAGAAAACCCACACGCGATGGCAGCATGAAAGGTGGACGTTGGGAGTTCCGTGCGATAACCAACGCGAATGGTGAGCCCATTGAAATACTATGTGTTGGCTATGATATCTCCGAACAATTGGAGAATCTGGAACGCGCACAGACATTGCTCAAAATTACAAGTGACCAAAATTTCAAGCTGAAGTCATTCTCTCATATTGTATCTCACAATATTCGATCGCATAGCGCCAACCTCATTTCCTTGGCAGAGTTTATTTCTGAAACTCAGGATGAAGAAGAAAAAAACAACTTCATCAATATGCTTAAGATAAGCACGCAAAAACTAGAGGAGACCATTCGGAACTTGAGCGATATTATCAATATTGAAGAAAGTACAGATAAAACGAAAGAGCCGCTTCGTCTGAATCATGAAGTGAATAAAGCCCTACAAAGCTTGAATGCATCCATATTCCAGCTTCAGGTTAAGGTAGACAATAACGTACCAGAGGATTTGTACATTCATGCTGTGCCAACTTACTTGGACAGCATCTTATTGAATATGCTCAGCAACGCTATTCGCTATCGCTCCCCAGATCGCCCGTGTCACATTAAGATTTCTACGGAGCGCAATGCAAATTATATCATTTTATCAATTTCCGATAATGGATTAGGTATCGATTTGAGCAAACACGCCCATAAGTTGTTTGGTATGTATAAGACTTTTCACGGTAACGAAGATGCCCGTGGATTCGGCTTGTACATTACAAAAACACAAATTGAAGCTATGGGAGGAAAAATAGACGTAGACAGCGAAGTTGGCAATGGAACAACCTTTAAAATCTATTTTCGTGAAAAAAATTAATGAAATATGGGTGATAGAGGATGATCCTATCACAAGCATGCTATTGAGAAAATTGATTGAAAGAGGTCAGTTTGCACATACAACCGTCGCATTTCACAATGGCAAGCTCCCCATACAACAAATGCGCAAGCGTCGCGATGAAGGGTTGCCTTTCCCAGACCTTATCATGCTCGATATCAATATGCCTGTGATGGATGGATGGGAGTTCTTGGACTATTTCGTGGATGAATTCAACGACGTGAAGCTCCCCATAGTGATTATGACCAGTTCCATTGACACCAATGATGTAAAAAAATCCAAGACCTATTCCTGCATTAAAGGCTACTACTATAAGCCTGTTACAATGGATAATTTCAACGAGATAATTTCGGGTGTTTAGCTTTTATCTTCGAATGTAATCGAAGTTGATGCGAATGGTTCGTCCATCGCGAGGGCCTTCGATGAAGGTATGCAAGACACTGTCGGCCTCTATTTCATACACGATCCTTTTGGGAAAGTCGTGAGCTGGATTCGCGAACTCAATAATATTCTTTGATTGAGATCGCATTTTGAATTCGATGGTTTCTCCATCATTTTGATCAGAAACTTGAGCGAAATAGCGAAGCGTATCGTCTATTTCTTTGATAGAAAGAAATTCTATGAAGGTGGTATCTCTTCCCTCTAAAACAAATCCGCGGCCGCGCAAATCGCCTTCTGCGACCAAACCCCATTCTTCTATTTGCGTTGTATTTTGATTCAATGACTCCCAGCGGCCATGAAGTTTTCCGAGATCAAATGAGCCCGTATAGTCTGGACTTGCCGCACAGCCACAAATAGTTATCAGAGCTATTAAGAGTATGGGTCTCATTTAAGGGCGAATTTAATCAATAGATTTTGATGTTCCATTTTTTTTGTTTCTCTTTGAAAAAGAATATGAGCAACGCCAGAAACAAGGCCGCAAGCAAAGCACTTGATCGAATTAAAAACAAACAGCGTCTTCACGATGCTGATTTCTATTTTGAAGGAATTCGAAATGGCAATATTGGCTTGCTCGCGGAAGCCATCACTTTGGTGGAAAGCACCAGGTATGAACATCGAAAGTTAAGTGAAGATATTCTTCAAAAATGCCTTCCCTTTGCTGGCAATGCCATTCGCCTCGGCATTACAGGAGTGCCTGGCGTCGGTAAAAGCACATTTATTGAATCTTTCGGCACCTTCCTCACACAAAAAAATCATCGCGTGGCGGTGCTTGCCATTGATCCGTCAAGCCCGATAACCAAAGGTAGCATTCTTGGTGACAAAACGAGAATGGAGTTCCTTTCACAGAACAAAGACGCATTCATTCGACCATCCCCCGCAGCAGACACCCTCGGCGGCGTCGCTCGAAAAACAAAAGAATCTCTTTTGCTCTGCGAAGCCGCCGGATTTGATTTTATAATCATTGAAACAGTTGGTGTCGGTCAAAGCGAAACTGCTGTGCATCAAATGACCGATTTCTTTTTGCTGCTCATGCTCGCGGGTGCTGGTGATCAGTTGCAGGGTATTAAAAGAGGAATCATGGAAATGTGCGATGCACTTGTTATTACCAAAGCCGACGGTGAAAATGAGAAAAAAGCGATGCGTGCTAAAGCAGAATACACCAGCGCCTTACACTTTTATCCCGCCAAAGCTTCAGGTTGGATTCCAAAAGTAAGTTCGTGCAGTGCCCTGGAAAATAAAGGCATTGA
>CANGVZ010000364.1 GCA_947457285.1 Flavobacteriales bacterium
TCACTCGGTTATATCGTCAGCACCGTTCAAAAGTGCATCGCCGACGGTTATGATCCCGGAGATATTGCGATACTTACGAGAAAAGGCGGAAAGGACGCAGGTCCTATCTCCGCAGCACTCTTTCAGGCGGGTATTCAAGTGGTGACAAAGGAAAGTTTTTTGCTGGCAAATTCACCAAAAGTAAAGCTCGTCATGGCCTTCCTAAAATACATGACTCAGCCAGATCACTTATACAGTCGCGTGAGCATTTGGCAAAATCTCTGTCTACTTTTTCCACAGCGATTCAACCTTCGCGGACTTACGGAAAACTATTCCATTCGACTCGAGAAACAAATCATACCGGATACCATACTATTTTTTGAAAAAGAATATCCGAATGTTACTGAAGTGAATATGTTGCTCAGTGCCATTGAAATTGCAGAGACAACGATTCGATTATTTGATTTGGAAAAAGATGTATTTCTGGAGTTCTTATGCGATCACCTTACGCGCCTGAGTACCCAAAAGGATTATTCCCTTCAAGAGATATGCGAATGGTGGGAGGATCAGCGCGAGAAGTTGTACATCTCTGCACAAGAAGGAAATGACAAGGTGAATATCATGACCATTCACAAAAGTAAAGGCCTTCAATTTCCTGTAGTCATCTACCCTCGCTTTTCAGGTCGTGACAATGGCAATGAAATCTGGCTAGACGTCGATCCAGAAATATTTGGTTTATCCAAATTTATTTATAAGAATAGCAAATCAAAGATTCATGAAGATATGCCGCAAGCAGTGAAACATGATATCGAGATGACCACACTGGACAAACTAAACTTGTGTTACGTTGCCACAACACGACCAGAGGAGCGACTTTATATTTTGATTGAAGAAAAAGGTGCTGATACCATATCTAAAGAAATGATAGCCCACGCCACGAGCTCTATGACCGCAGCCGATGGGCATTATGTGAAGGGTGAAACATCAGAACCACAACGCCAACATCGTGCTCCTCAAAATAATCTCATGATTGATGGCAATGTAAAACCGAATGTTCATTCGGCTCAGCTTCGTTATACTGTTTTAAAAGAAAAAATACTTGAGCATCAAGAGCAGCGATTGCTTGGAACAATCATACACGAGTGTCTAAGTCATATTCTGCTTCCAGTAGATATTGATCACGCCATTAAAAAAGTGATGCCTAAGTATCCAATGTTCAATAGTTCGCAGTATCCGCGCTTAGCGCAAGAGTTACTGCGCATTTGTGATCATCCTTCATTGCGCAGATGGTTTAGTAATGAAGTCAAAATCTTCAACGAGCGTGAAATCATCTTACCTAACGGAATGCCTATAAGACCAGACCGCGTGGTTATCAATGCAAGTGGTTGGGATGTGATTGATTTTAAAACAGGTGCTCGATCAAAAAAACACTTGGATCAAATCAAGCAGTACCGAGATGAACTTGAAAAAATAAGCGGACAGCCGACGAAAGGTTATCTTGTATATACCGATGATATGGAAGTGGTGGCATTAGGATAGAACTTTAAAATAGATACTCAATTTGCGGGCGCGAAATATTTTCTAATCGGTGGGGTGAAAATAAAATTCAATGTAAAAGGTTCGTGAGTGCTTGAAAGCAAGTCGACTTACACTCCAACCTAACCTATCTCCCGATTGTGAAATATTTACTTTTTGTATTGTTTACAATAACTCAACTCTCCTCTATTGGTGCGGCAAAAGATTCAACACTTTTTCTTTACACTGATGAGCTAAAGCCCAGTGGTGACCGCATGTTTGTGCGATTCAGCAATAAAGAAGCTGGAGATGTTATCATTCGAATTTATAATGATCAAGGCTCAATGATAAAAGAGTTTATTGATAAATCGGTGGAGCCAGGATTTCACCAAGTGCTCATTCCACTAAGTGCAATGAGAGCGGGAAAGTATGCCTTGTCCATTCAGTTAAATTCGGAAAGATGTTCTGCTATTTTTATAATGCATGATGAGAAATAACGCTATGGAAACCTGTTGCTATCGAATGCATTTTTGTCAAAATCTGCTCGGCTTGACATGTAAAGAAATAAAATTCTTTGCGAGGTAGGGGGAAACCAAATGTGGCTGTATAGAGTACATTAGCAACAGATAACGACAACGATTATATCCAATCATAAAGAAGCTACAGCCGGCGAAGGAAGTAACCGGATTTGTAAAGCGAGTGCAAAACTTAAGTCCTGCCACGGCGGGACTTTTGTTTTTACGGCTTTTCAAACCAGCGACTAGAAGGATAGTGATCACCGACGATCACTTTTTCACCAATCATTGGTGTTGTGATTTGAAGTCCCTTTGCTTTTGCAGCTTCACTTACAAGCAATGGTGGTTCATTCCATGCATGAAATGCCAAAGCAAATTTGGAATAGTGCACGGGCATCAGAACTTTTGCCTTTAAATCAATGGCCGCCTGAGCAGTTTGTTCGGGCTGCATGTGGATGTAGGGCCACATTTTATTGTACTGGCCGCATTCGATAAGAGCAATGTCAAAGCCATTGAATTTTTCCCCAATCTCTCCAAAAAACTCATCATATCCCGAATCTCCTCCTAAAAAGAGGCGATGATTAGGTGACTCCAAAACGAAAGAGCTCCAAAAGGTGCGTGCTCTTTGGATGCCCCGTCCTGAAAAGTGACGTGCTGGAGTTGCCGTAATTTTCATTTTCGCAAACTCGTGAGATTCCCACCAATCAAGCTCAGTAATGATCTCGGGATTGAATCCCCAATAAACAAGGTGTGACTTTACACCGAGGCTGCAAACAATGTTTGATACTCGAGATCTCAAAGCCACGATTGTTTTATAATCCAAATGATCGTAGTGATCATGTGTGAGAATGAGTAAGTCTATGGGAGGCATATCCGCAACCCCATAAACATCAGCGCCTTTGAACGCTTTCACAAAACCCTTCACGGGAGAGGCTCCGCCGCTGAATACGGGGTCCACAAGAATATTTTTATTCTCAATTGCAATATGATAGCTGCTATGACCGAACCAAGTAATCACGGGGAGGTCTGATAATCCCGTAGTGATTTCA
>CANGVZ010000365.1 GCA_947457285.1 Flavobacteriales bacterium
CGTGCGCATTGCCAGTTGCCACAGAGGCTTCCTCTACATTACATAGGTAAAGCACAGGCTTCGCAGTGAGCAATTGCAACTCTTGATTCAACTTCTCTTCTTCTTCGTTATCGGGTGGCACTGTGCGAGCTGACTTACCACTCTCAAGCGCTTTTTTGATGCGCATGAGGTAATCGTAAATCTTCTTGGCTGCCGAATCACCTGAGTTGGCGGCACGCTGCACCTTTGCGATGCGTTGATCCACAGACTCAAGGTCTTTCAATTGCAATTCAATATCAATGATTTCTTTATCACGAACTGGATCCACACTTCCATCAACGTGCACTACGTTGGGGTCGTCAAAACATCTCAACACGTGAATGATGGCGTCGGTTTCGCGAATATTCGCCAAGAATTTATTTCCTAAACCTTCGCCCTTACTCGCCCCTTTCACGAGACCAGCGATATCGACGATTTCAATAGTGGTAGGCACCACGCGTTGTGGATTGATTAAATCTGCAAGTGCATTGAGACGCTCGTCTGGAACGGTAATCGTTCCAACGTTCGGTTCAATAGTACAGAATGGGAAGTTCGCTGCTTGTGCTTTAGCGTTGCTCAAGCAATTGAAAAGAGTAGATTTACCTACGTTGGGGAGACCAACAATGCCGCATTTTAGTGCCATACCTTATTTTATTCGGGCGGCAAAGATAGGTATTATTCTAATCGCAGCGTACAATAGCCGTTTTGGAAGATGCTTGAAAATTCTTTATAAACGTACCTCTCCCCCTTTTCGTCGAATTTATAGAGCCTCAGGCTGAACCACTGTGTTGTAAAATCTACCAAAGCCGATTGACTCGGCGCTAACTTTCGATCCATATGGAATAATCGCGTATTGTCAGAGGCTCTGCGATTTCTCTGACTATCAAAGGCCATTGAGTTATTTACAAATTCGACTACGATAGTTTCCTCGGAAACGTTGATTAGTTCTAATGTATTGGTGCCTCTGGCATTTAACCGACGATCACCCAAAAGTCTTTGAGCGGTGGATTGTGTTGCAAAAACAGCCATCAACAATAGTGTTATTGCTATATTTTTCATTTCTACTTCGTTTAAGTTAGATTTTCACTCGGAAGTGATTCCGACGTGAATTCATAATAGTTCTTTTCACAATTACCTCTTGACCATTGGCGTCCAACTTAAAAATGGTCAAATCAAAGGATTCGGAAACCCTGTCAATTTGCGCTGTTTTATTGGGTCTTAAATTACCTCTTCTAACTTCAAACTGCGTTTGATATGGCTGCAAGCGGTCAACATTATTTATACTACCGCCATAGTTGGGTTTTAAAAGGAAAAATAAAGTATCGGAAGAGGTGTTTTCAATGAACAGAGTAATTCCCTGAAAACACGGCCTTGGCCTTTCTCTTCTTTTGACTTTATCGTTCATATACTTGTCAAGATCTATTCCTTGAGCTCCAGCGTTCATCGAGAACGCCACTAGTAGAATCAACGAACTAATTAAAAGCTTCATGTTATTCAAGTTTTTATATCCAACAAAATATTGAACTTGCAAAAATTAATAACTATCAAATGGATCATCCAATCCTCATGACAACAGTTCCTTGTTGCGGACGAGAAATACGTTGACTTACCAACTCAAACGTTCCGTCTTCTTTTTTCCTATAGATCGCCGCTCCAAAAGATTGGCCAATCATTCTTAGATTAGCTGACTGCAAAGGCAAAATCAATTGCATATTGCTGGCCATCGGATTCCCGAGGAGTTGTCGGTCAAAGTCTGTAAAATATGATTTATCAGATGAATTGTAAAGGACGTATAGTGTATCAGAGGATTCATTGAAAATTTCAAAACTCGCCGGTACAACATTACTCAGGGCATAGTCTGGGTCACAATTGCGCCAATGTGCTACGAAGTCCCAAATCATAACTGTTCTTGGCAAATAAACAGATTGGAATAAATAAGCTCCATTCATACCTCTTAGCGTATTGCAACGATCGAAATTGAAAGGGAGATTTACAAAGCCCTGGTTTAATTTTGGAGAATTCGCTGTAGCAGACGCTGTTTCAGGCGCTTTGTAATTTGATTTCTTATCGTAAGGTGATGGCGTCGACTCCTTGGAGCCTTGATAACCGACATGATCGGGTCTTGACGAACGCTCATTGGGATTCACCTTTCCAGATTTATTGGAAGTTCCAGAAGAAGAGCGGTTGTTATCGTTTGAATAGTTAGAAACCTTCACTTTAGAACTAGGCGCCGAACTTCGTGGTGAAGATTTGGACTGGGCTTGGGAATAAGAAAAGGTGAGTGCTAAAACAATTACGAGTAGATGTTTTATTTTCATAACAATAAGTATTTAAATTTTCAGTTCGAAAATACAAAAACAATTCCTAAAAATTAACTTTAAGTTAAAATAAAAAATTTAAAAAATCACAAATCAATACGCCACCGAAGATGCCGGAGCGTCCACTGTAATTGTAAATTCCTTACCAGAGGTGATCTCCACCAAGAAGAGAGTAACTTGCTTTATACTCGAAGAAAAATCCCACTCTCTCAATACTGCCTCCAATGTAGGACTATCCATCCCAAAATCGTGAATCTCGGTCAAAGCAATTTTATCTTTTTTCAAACCATAATCAAGCTCCACATGCGTCATTCCGAAAACAGGTTGAATGTTTGCACCATTTAATTCTTGAAGAATTAAAATCATATATTCTTTTCGAGCAGCGCCGTCCACGGAAGGCATGGCATTTTGAATGATGGTGGGTTTAAACTGAAGATCGTACTTGCCGATTCTGAATACAGACTTTTTAATCGCAACACCACTCAGCAACTCTTCCGTTTGCGCTACCTTCTTTTCCTTTGAACAAGCTGATATTATTACCATTAGTGAAAAGGCTACTATTCCTGACAATTGTCTATAACTGGTAAGAACTTTCATATTGAATCAAATATAAGCAAAATTCGGAACTCAGAATTCAGAATCCTTGTTTCTATTCTTGTGATCTTTTGCTTGCTCAATATCGCAAAGTTCAGACGCCATAAATGGCGTCTCTA
>CANGVZ010000366.1 GCA_947457285.1 Flavobacteriales bacterium
ATGGCGGGGCGCAGAGATCCTAATGACATCCGCAATCTTCTACCGTGGCAGTTCTTGGAAATGGTAGAAAGAATCCATCCCAAAGCCGTACTTATTGAAAATGTGCTTGGAATTAAACAAGATTTTAACAAGCACGGTGAGAAAGCTCCTATCGAGCAAATCAACTCAGTGCTGCGGGATCTTTGGCCAGGATATGTCACCCAGTTGATTGAAGTGAACGCCATCCACTTTGGTGTTCCTCAACACAGGCCGCGGGTAATGATTTTTGGCTTACGCTCAGACATTGCAGCAAAACTGGACATCGTATCATGGGATGGTTTCTGGAAGTCAGCCTTCGATATTGATCCGCCAGCTGTGAAACGCCAGCGTCCGACACTTGCCCCCGTGGCTACTTTCAAAAAGCCTCGCACGGTGCGCGATGCGCTCTGGGATTTCGAGAATGGAAAATACTCCGTCTCCTACGATGATAAGCGGTATAATGATGCGGGTGCAGAATATGCCAAACTGATGCGTGGAGATCGCAGTTGGATGACGGATGCAATCAGAGGCGATAATTCTGGCAATATGTCTCATAATCAGAGTTTACGAAAGCATGCAGAGCATATTGAGGCACGATTCCGCCTATATCAAATTTTCAACCAGTTTGGTGTGCCTGTTAAGATTTTCAATTTTGCTGCGGATGATTCCATAGCACTGGCAGAAAAAAAACGTCTGGCATGTGCTGAACTATCCAAGATTAAACTGCCAGCGAAAGCACCAGATGGCAAAGTTTTAGCCAAAAACATGGATGATTTGTTTGAACAGGTTATGCGCCTTACCACAAAGAAGCATAGCCAGCGTCCATTGAAATGGGATATGCCATCGCCCACTGTGCTGTCATTGCCTGATGATTTTGTTCACCCTCACGAGCCGCGTACAATGACTGTTCGGGAAATGGCAAGGCTGCAATCATTCCCTGACAGTTTTATATTCAGAGCAAAGGAAACCACTGGCAGTTTGCGCCGTAGGTTTGAAGTGCCGCAATACACGCAAGTGGGCAATGCAGTACCGCCGCTATTAGCGGAGGCGGTGGGTAAAAAAATATCTGAATTGCTCGGTAAAGCCATTAAATCCAGCGTTAAAACTCATCGGGTTGAAGAGCAAAAAAAGAAAAAAGCGAGCTGACAGAATGCGGGCATTCAACGAACTTGAAGAGAATAATATCAAGCTCTTGACCCGCGAAGGCATAGAGATGGCGTTCATCATGCCGACTGCTACAGGGCTGGAAAAGTCCATCATGGATGCGACAACACCCTTTCGTTTGTTCCTTTATCAGCGCGGCATTCACGATTATGAAACCCAAAAGCAAGGAACTGAACACAAGCAAATCATCCGCTCTCACATTGTTCGGGATTATGAAGTCATTTCCAGCCAAGCCTCGCTTTACAGACCTGTTACGAAAAAGGGTGATCCTCGTATCTGGTTCACTGGCTTGAAAAACCACGCCAATCCAAATGATATACTCGGAATCTTTGCTTCAGGCGGCGAATTGTATGTCCTCAACCTCACACAGAGTAACATTGCACACTTGATGCAGGTTGGTGAAAACAGCCCGCTGGTTCAGCTCATTCGTGACATGAGCAGGGATGCGAATGCCATTTCTCAAGAATTGCTCGGCAGGATTCAGGAGATCGCTGCACGCGGCAGGATACCCGCTATTGGAACTGGTGATACGGCGATTGGCCGCACGCTGGAAACATTGCTTGGCATTGCCATCAACTCCAATAAAGCCCCGGACTACAAAGGAATTGAGCTGAAATCGTACCGTGATAAACGCGGAAATCGAAAAACGCTTTTTGCGAAAGTGCCTAATTGGGAATTGAGCAAATTCAAAAGCTCAGCAGAAATTCTCGACCATTTCGGTTATCAGCGCGGCGAGGATTTCAAGCTTTACTGCACACTTAGCACACTCAGGGCAAACTCGCAGGGGCTGTCGTTAAGGCTTGACGAAAATGATGGTCGGCTCGTGGAGCGTAGCGAAAACGTCAGCATTGGTGATTTTGCAATTTGGGAGCTGGCGGCATTGCATACTGAGCTGAAGAAAAAGCACAAAGAAACGTTTTGGGTGGCGGCAGAGGCGAAAGTCATTGATGGAACGGAGCATTTCTCTTTCAAGAAAGTGGAGCATACGCGCAGCCCCATCGTTTCTCAGTTTGACCTATTGCTTGGGCAGGGAATCATTACGTTGGATCACCTAATAAAACGCCGCAGTAATGGGCGCGTTTCGGAGAAAGGACCACTATTTAAAATTAAGCCAGATAAACTCGACCTTTTGTTTCCACCAAGCCAGATTTATCTGATATAATAGATAATTTAAATTTATAGATTTTGTTTAGAAGAAGTATGAAATACAGCCGCGCGCCTGCGCTGGCACAGTTTCTGATGTTCAGGAAGTACCATAGTGATTTTATGGCACCGTCAGCGCCGGTGGAGGGGGCGGCATAAAAATGTTTCACGTGAAACATTTTTTGGTGCTGGCTGGGGGACTAGGACTCGAACCTAGATTGACGGAGTCAGAATCCGTTGTCCTACCATTAGACGATCCCCCAAGCTGGGGGGCATCCTTTAGCCTCAAATCTGGTGTTTTTCAACCCTAAAATCTTGTTTTTATTCTCAGGTGGCGCTATAAGCCGGCCATGACTCAAGCACACACCCCCCCTCCTAAAGTTGGTTTTGTCAGTCTCGGCTGCGCGAAGGCGCTGGTTGATTCTGAGCGCATTCTCACGCAGCTGCGCGCCGAAGGCTATGAGTTTGCGGCCGGTTATCAGGCGGCGGATGTGGTGATTGTGAATACCTGCGGTTTTCTCGATAGTGCACGTGAGGAGTCGCTCAGCGCCATTGGTGAGGCGCTCAGCGAAAATGGTAAGGTCATTGTCACTGGCTGCATGGGTGCCACGCCCGAGCTGATTCGTAGCCGCTACCCTGATGTACTGGCCATTACCGGCCCTCAGCAATATGAATCAGTGGTGCAGGCGGTGCATCAAGTGTTGCCGCCG
>CANGVZ010000367.1 GCA_947457285.1 Flavobacteriales bacterium
AATATTCGTGCATTGGGAGGTTATCTCATCGTTGTAAAAGGAAATCCTGCACAAAAAATCGCTGAGATCGCCAAGCAACTGGAAGTGGATCGCGTTTATTACTCGAAAGAAGTTTGCACAGAGGAAATTCTTGAGGAACGAGCTCTACAAGAGCTTTTAATCAAAAACAAAATTGATTGGGAAGAAAAGTGGACTTCTACTCTAGTAGAAAAGAAAGACCTTCCTTTTACGATCCACGGCCTTCCAGATGTATTTACCAAGTTCAGAACGAAGGTTGAGAAAGAACAAGCCTTTCATATTCCCGAAGAGAAAATAGATGGACTGTATGCGCCCGATAAAATCGATATAGAAAATCTAGAACTTTCTTCGCTGTTGCCATCGCCTTCCATTGATGACAGAGGCGTGATGGAATTTATCGGAGGAGAAACAGCTGCCAAGGCGAGATTGAACGAATACCTCTGGGATACCGATCACATTGCTACATATAAAGAAACGCGCAATGGAATGGTTGGAAAAAATTATAGTTCAAAATTTTCTCCATGGCTCGCGTTGGGCTGTATCAGTCCTGCTGTAATTGCGGAGGAAATATGGAAGTACGAAGATGAACGCGTCAAAAACGACAGTACATATTGGATGATCTTTGAATTGCTATGGCGTGACTTTTTCAAATTCACTGCCGCCAAACAAGGATCATCTTTATTCAAATTAAATGGCTTCAATCAAGGCCAGCCAAGGAAATGGCGCAGAGATTTGCGCACGCTTGAATCTTGGATTGAAGGATACTCGGGCGATGAATTTGTGGACGCCAATATGCTCGAGTTGAAACACACAGGATGGATGAGTAATAGAGGAAGACAAAATGTGGCCAGCTATTTCGTTCATGATCTAGGCATGGATTGGCGCTGGGGAGCTTCCTATTTTGAGTCGCAACTCATCGACTATGATCCCGCTAGCAACTGGGGCAATTGGGCATACATCGCCGGCGTTGGCAATGATCCACGTCCTGATAGAAAATTCAACACCACCAAACAAGCCAACGATTACGATAAAAACAGAGCATTTCGCGATCTATGGCTCAAACGACAAACCGTATGAAAATAACACTCTCCGAACAAGACATTGATCGCATTATTGAGATGGCGTGGGAAGATCGTACGCCTTTCGAAGCCATCGAGGCCCAATTTGGTATCAATGAATCACAAGTCATTGAATTGATGCGCAAAGAAATGAAAGCATCGAGCTTTCGTATGTGGAGAAAAAGAATGACTGGTCGCAGCACTAAACACACAGCCCTTCGATCCGATGAAGTAGGAAGACATAAATGCAATCGCCAGCGTGCGATTACGAATAATAAAATTTCGAAACGATAAATGAAAGCTTTCCTCATTTATCCGCATCAGCTGTTTGAGCCGCTTCCAAGCATTAAAGCAGATTTGGTAATTATGATTGAAGATGAATTATTTTTCAATCAATATAAATTTCATAAGCAGAAAATAGCCTACCACCGCGGCACCATGCGGCGTTATTTTGATCTTCTTCCTAACAAACAGAAGTTGTATGTCGAAGCTGTAGATGATCGTTGCAAGACCGAGCATTTATTCGGTTTTTTATCTAAAGAGAAAATAAAAGAAATTGAATACTTCGATACCGTAGACTATCTTCTCGAAAGAAGAATAACCAGATATTGTAAAAAATACAATATCTCGAAGACAAAACATGAGAGTTTAAATTTTCTCTGTTCGGATGAATATGTAAAAAAGTATTTTGGCACTAAAAAGAAGTACTTTTTTACAGCTTTCTATATCGACGAACGCAAGCGGCACCAAATCATGCTCGACACGGCTGGCGAGCCCCTCGGAGGCAAATGGACATTTGATGGAGAAAATCGCAACAAGATGCCGAAAGGCGTTAAAATACCTCCCATACCTAAAATACCTTCGAGTGCATACATCGAGGAAGCTATTGCTTATACAGAGAAAAATTTCAAGGATAATTATGGAAGTTTAAACCGCTGGCACTATCCAATAGATCGCGAAGAAGCTTTGAAATGGTTGAATGATTTTTTAGAAAAAAGATTTCAAAACTATGGTGTCTATCAAGACGCTATAGTGCCTGGTGAGGGCACGCTCTTTCATTCCATACTCACTCCTATGCTCAATATAGGAATGATTTCTTCAAAGGATATTCTCGATGCATCTATTCAATATGCTTTGAAGAATAATATTCCGATTAATAGTCTTGAAGGTTTTGTAAGGCAAGTACTCGGATGGAGAGAATACATCCGTGCGGTGTATGTAAACAAGGGAGTCGAAGAGCGCACGAAGAATTTCTTCAAGCACAAACGCAGTATTCCAGAATCATTTTGGAATGGCACCACGGGCATAGCACCTATTGATGACGCAGTGAAACGCATGAATGACAGTGCATACAGTCATCATATCGAACGACTGATGGTGATAGGAAATTTTATGGTCCTTTGTGAGTTTGATCCAGATGAAGTCTACCGTTGGTTTATGGAGTTATTTATTGACGCTTACGACTGGGTGATGGTACCGAACGTATACGGCATGTCGCAATTTGCTGATGGCGGCATCATGAGCACCAAGCCATATATCAGTGGTTCCAACTACATTCTGAAAATGAGCAACTACACCAAGGCCCCTTGGTGTGAAACATGGGACGGATTGTTTTGGAATTTCATTGATAAACACCGTGATTTCTTTTTAAAGAATCCACGCTTAAGCATGATGGTGCGAACGTTTGATAAGATGGACGCCAACAAGCGCGACGCACATTTAAAAAGAGCAGAGCAGTATCTAAAAAGTCTTTCTACTTCAGTCCCAAAACTGTAAGCGTGCCAGTGCCCTCCAGTTCTTGACCTTCGAAGCCCTTGGCTTTATAGAAATACATGTAAGTGCCGCTTGTTTCTTCATCGTTCGGCTGCCAGGTCTCAAAAGAATCGGTCGGTTCGAAGATATCATCGATTTCATTCAACTCCCCAACCAAAGCACCCCAACGGTTGTA
>CANGVZ010000368.1 GCA_947457285.1 Flavobacteriales bacterium
CCTCAAACAGCGCATCTTCCGACATATCTGCCAGCTTTGCCGCCGAATTGAGAATTCCCCCCCCCTTTGCAGCTATTTGCTCGTATGTCATTCCTTTGATACGATCGCTAAACTCACCCGCACGTGAAGCCGCGAATACCGCGTGTGAATGTGAATCACAATATCCGGGAACGATCCAACCGCCATCTGCATCTACCACCTCCAGATTGCGCCAATCGCTGATGCCCGGCCAATCCGCCATTTCACCAAAATCAACAATGACTCCATCCTCTACAGCGAGCCAAGCATTCTGAATCATGGGAAGTTGACCTAGCTGCGAACCTCTCAGCACCACTGTTTCAGGCGCATGCGTTCCAACCAAAGCCCCGATATTTTTCACGAGCAATTTCATAGGCGCAAGTTAATTTCGTTTAATAATGAAATCAGATATTTTAATAATCTTTTCATCCATTACCTTTGAATTATGTCAGCAAATACATTTGGTCACCTTTTTCGCGTCACCACTTTTGGTGAATCTCATGGGCCAGCCATTGGCGGAGTCATCGACGGCTGCCCAGCAGGACTGCCGATTGACCTCGCCTTCATTGCCTCCGAAATGCGCCGCCGTAAGCCCGGACAAAGTTCCATCACCACTCCACGCGTCGAAGACGACGAAGTGGAAATCCTTTCGGGCGTATTCGAAGGCCGCTCAACGGGAACTCCGATTGGTTTTTTGATAAAAAATAAAGATCAAAAATCCAGCGACTACGATGCCCTCAAAGATGTATTTCGCCCTGGACACGCCGACTTTACTTACAACGCCAAATATGGCATACGCGATCACCGCGGAAGCGGCCGTGCCTCAGCACGCGAAACGGCAGCGCGCGTATTTGCTGGAGCAATAGCGAAGTTGTATTTATTACAAAAAGGCATCTCTGTAAGCGCCTATGTACACTCCGTGCATGAAATAGCCATTGAAAAGCCCCTTGAAACACTCGACCTATCTCTTACCGAACAATCCATCGTACGCTGTCCTGACGCTGAAACGGCGGATAAAATGATCGCCCTTATCGAGAAGATGCGCGATGAAGGCGACTCTGTTGGCGGCACCATCGTTTGTGTGTGCAAAGGCGTACCTGCCGGATTGGGCGAACCCGTATTCGACAAACTCCACGCACAACTCGGACACGCCATCCTTAGCATCAATGCGGTAAAAGGATTCGAAATCGGGGATGGCTTCGCTTCTACATTGCGCAAAGGCAGCGAAAACAACGACAGCATCAGAAATGGAATTGCCAGCAATCACGACGGAGGCATTCAGGGCGGCATTAGTAATGGAAAAGATATCATTTTCAAAGCTGCCCTCAAGCCCGTTTCCACGATTTCAAAGCAACAAACCACTACAGATATTGTAGGAAATACAATAAGTCTCGAGGCCAAAGGTCGCCACGATCCTTGCGTATTGCCACGGGCCGTACCCATCGTAGAAGCAATGGCTGCATTGGTAATTATGGATAATTATCTTTTGAATAAAGTTCAAAAGGAAACTATTTAAAGTATTTTTGAAGCGTCCACAAAACGCTCATGAAAAAAATACTCAAATACACAGGAATTACCCTTGGTGTAATTTTCCTCTTGTTGCTCATCGCTCCATTCTTGTTCAAAGGAAAAATTGTTGACGCTGTAAAGCAAGCAGCCAACGATAATCTCAATGCAACCGTCAACTTCGACGATGTGAGCCTTTCACTGATTCGCAATTTCCCCAACTTGCGACTCACCATCGAAAACCTCACTGTAACCAATCATGCCCCTTTTGATAGCGTGCAACTCGCTAAAATCGGAGACCTTATCGCTGTCGTGGATATCATGTCCGTTTTTGGTGATGAAATTCAAGTGAGAAAAATCGGTATCGTCGATCCATCATTCGATATCCGTGTGCTTGCCGACGGCACTGCCAACTATGATATCGCAAAAGAGGACACCACCGCTGCGGTAGAAGAAGCTCCTGCTGATACGGCGGCTTCTACATTTAAAATGAAACTAAAAGAGTATTACATCGAAAACGGCAACATTCGCTACGAAGATAAAACGATGCCGATGCTCATGGAAATCATCGCATTGAATCACTCGGGAACAGGCGATTTCACACAAGACCTTTTTGTACTTCCTACAACAACCTCAGCCGAAAAAATCAATTTCCACTACGACGGTGTGCAATACATGAACGAAGCGAAAGCACAAATCGACATGAAGTTGGAAATGGATATGAAAAAAATGAAATTTACCATTTCCGAAAATAAAATTCTCTTAAACGCGCTCGAACTCGCCGCCAACGGTTGGGTAGAAATGCCTGAAGAAGACATCGACATGGACTTTAGTTTTGCTGCTACAAAAACAGATTTCAAAAACCTCTTGTCTATGGTTCCTGCGGCCTTCGCCAAAGACCTCAATGGCGTGGATGTAAGCGGAAAGATGGGATTGGAAGGCTATGTGCGCGGCACTTACAATGAAGAAAGCTTGCCTGGTGTAGGGTTGGATATTCTTGTAGAAAATGGTCGATTCAAATATCCTGATTTGCCAAAGAGCGTCGATAATATTCAAATCAATACTTCCATTAAAGCAGACTTGAATGTGATGGACAATACCACTGTTGACGTTTCTAAATTTCATTTAGAAATGGCACAAAATCCAGTGGATATGACGTTGAAACTGCGCACTCCAGAGAGCGATCCAGATATCGACTTCAACTGCAAAGCATTTGTGAATTTGGATAATTTGAAAGAATTCATTCCACTTGAAAACAATGACGAAGTGCATGGTCAAATCAATATTGACGCTGCGCTAAAAGGTAGAATGAGCAGCGTAGAAAAAGAGCAATATGAACAGTTCTATGCGAAGGGAGTGATTGATATCAAAAATGTACTCTTCAAGAGTGACTCCCTCCCCTATGATGTGCAAGTGAATCAAGCGACTTTCAACATTACTCCAGCTTATCTAGACATGCCAACATTCGATAGCAAGATTGGAAGAAGTGATTTGA
>CANGVZ010000369.1 GCA_947457285.1 Flavobacteriales bacterium
AATTCCGAATTCTGAATTCAGAATCTCTCGTTCTCTCGTTCCCGCCTGCCCATGAATGGGCAGGCTTTTAATAACAATTCTCATCTCCAAACTCCAAGCTCCAAACTCCAAATTCCTCCCGATAGCTATCGGGACTCCAAATTCCAAACTCCAGTCTCCTGTCCTCACTTCACCTCAATTTCCTTCCCGTCCACCGTTAGTTTTCCTTTGGGAAGGTGGAAGGTTTCGTTTTGTTTGATGTGGTATTCACGCCATTGTCCTCCTGTGCTTGGGAGGGCGTAGGTGGCGACGACTTTGCCTTCGGAATCTTTGAATTCTATGGTGTTGACTTTTTGTGATTTATACAATAAGCTAATGTCGGTGTTGCGCGGGTCGTACCAGTTTGGAGAGGTGTTTTCTAAATTGTGATAGCGGTATTTATTTTTTAATAAAATGGAAAATTCTTGTTGCTGATTTGCGCGTATGGGTTTCAAATCTGCGATCCACAGCGAACGGCCGTGTGTGGCGATAACGAGCTCTTGTTCTCGTTTTTGAATTACCATGTCATGCACTGCTACATTGGGCAGATTGCCGAGTTCGCGCCATTGATTTCCTCTATCTAGGCTTACATACAATCCATTGTCTGTGCCGATGTAGAGTATGTTTTCATTGGTTTCGTCTTCGCGAATGACGTTGATGGGTTCGAATGGCAATCCTGTGTTGATGCTCTTCCATGTGACGCCGAGGTCATCGGATACGTAGAGATAGGGTGTCATGTCGTCTTCGCGATATCCATTCATCGCGAGGTAGAGGCGTTCTTTTTTAAATGTGGAGAATATAATTCTGCTCACATATTTTTTCGGTAATGTCTTGGAAACATTCTTCCATGTGCTGCCTGCGTCGCTGCTGATGTGAACGCTTCCGTCGTCGGCGCCGACGGCAATCCATCCCAGTTGAATGGCAGATTCGTCGATGGCTGTGAGCGTTCCAAAAGGTACGTCGCCTTCCTTTGAGCCTGCCGTCAAATCACCACTGATGGTTTGGAATGTATTGCCCGCATTGGTGCTGCGATGAACTTTATTACTACAGATATAAAAAATATCAGGTTGATGTGGGGATATCAAAATAGGAGTTTGCCAATTGTAGCGCAAGGGACGTTCACCGAATGAATGTTCGGGATGTATCTCTTGAAAATCGCCAGTGCTCAAATCGAGGCGCGCGTAATTTCCAAATTGATAACCTGTATAAACAATGTTATGATTGCGCGGATCCACTTGCACTTGCATACCATCACCACCCATAATACTCTTGTAAGGATAAGCGCCTTCGTATATCCAGTCGCGGCTAGGGACGTTGGTTGAAGGGCCTTTCCAAACACCGTTGTCTTGCAAGCCGCCATACACATTGTACGGCTTTTCATTGTCCACTTGTACAGTGTAAAACTGTCCAACGGATGGTGTTTTACAATTGACGAATGTAGCACCATTATCAAATGATATCTGCACGCCACCATCGCTTCCGTTGAGTATCCAATCAGGATGTTTTTCATGAAAACGAATTACGTGATGATCTACGTGTACGTTGCCAGGATTGATTCCACGCCATGTCTTTCCTCCGTCATCGCTGGTGATGAGCGGCACTCCTGCAGTGTAGAGTTGTTGGGGCTTAGTGGGGTGTATTTCCATTAACCCAAAATAATATCCATACGAATACACTACATCGTCGATGGTTTTTTCATGCGTCTTGGTCCATTTTTTTTCTTGAAAATTGTACTTGTAAATTTCAAGTCCTATCACAGGTGTGTTGAAAAGGTCTTCATTTGCGTCGAACAAATAATCATAAATCGCGGCAGGTGTGTATTTATCCGCAGCAATGAGTTTCTTCAAACTATCACTGGTGAGTTTTTCGGGAAAATAATTTTCTTTTAAAAAAGGATTCAAAAGAGCAGTGTCGAGGGCGAGAAATTCTTCTTTTTTCATTTTAATAAAATCAGTCTTTCTCAATTTCGCTTTCTCATCTTCCTTGGTTTCGCGTGGACGTTTGTTTTGATTGTCAACGGATGCGTAGAGCAATTTTTCACCATTAATTTCTTGAAATGCAACACCAATGCGGCCTGTGCCTTCGTTGGTAGGGAAGGGAGCAGTATTAATCTTCTCCCATTTAACTCCGCCGCTTTGTGTGTGATAGATTCCTGAGCTGGCGCCAGACTCTTCAAAGTTCCAAGCTCTGCGTGTACGGTACCACATCGATGCAATGAGTTCATCCGGATTTTTGGGATTTATTTCGAGGTCGATAGCGCCTGTATTTTCATCTACAAAAAGCTGATGAGTCCAAGTATTTCCTTCATCGGTAGTTTTATATATTCCTCTTTCTTTATTGGGTGAATAGAGATGTCCGAGTGCTGCGACGTAAACGACCGATCGATCGTTCGGGTGAACGATTATTTTTCCAATGTGATGTGATTCTGGTAAACCTTTGTATTTCCATGTCGCGCCATTGTCTTCACTGCAATAAATCCCGACGCCAGAATAACTGGAGCGGCTGCTATTGTTTTCACCTGTGCCAACCCAGATGACATTGTTTTGCCAATCTACGGCGATGGCGCCGATGGTCATCGCGGGAAGTTCATCCATGATGGGCTCAAAGGTGGTGCCCATGTTGTATGTCACCCACAAACCACCCGAGGCATACGCCACGTAGAAATGAGAAGGGTTATCGGGATTCCAAGCGATATCTGTCACACGACCGCTCATCACCGTGGGACCGATAGAGCGCAGCGGCAGCTCTTTGAAGCTGGGATCCATTTTGCTGCGCACCTCGAAACTTTCAAGGCGCTTCAGTCCCGGGGTTTGGGCATTTAAGCCAATGGACAAGACAACACAGACTAATAATAATATTTTGCTCATTTCTTAAATCATTATTTTATTCTATAAAACATTTCAATCTCTCAATCTCTCAATCTCTCAGTTTCTCAGTTTCTCATTATCCAAATGCCTTGTGCTGTCGCGCTGGGTCTTTTTATCAAGATTTTTTTGAAAC
>CANGVZ010000370.1 GCA_947457285.1 Flavobacteriales bacterium
AGCATAGTGTTTCAAATCTTCTACTGGTGTAACCTCGCGGAATGCCCAGCCACTAACGGTACACTTTAAATCTGCTGCACCACTCGTTGGAACGAAAAATCCATAATCTTTCATGCGCACCATCATGGTTTCACCATTGGCAAGCTTGATATCCATCCAACAGCCTTTCTTGCTGCAAGTTTCTTGAATAACGCCCGTAAACTTTACCTGGACGCTGTCTTTGCCATTGAGCATAGTAGCAATGCTATCCACAGGAATGGCGCCGCTTGGGTCAAACTGCGCTCCGTAAAAGTTAGCTTCAGCCTTGTTTTCTGTTGCTGCATGATTGTGATTGCTATGGTCACAGCCACCCATCATCAATGAAGCTGCAATAAAGAAGAAGTATTTTTTCATTTTGTTCTAATAATTAGGACGCGAATTTATGAATCAACTGATTTAGAATCTTTGTTTTACATTTTTTTTATGATGAATTCTGTTCTTCTGTTTTGAGCACGGCCTTCATCGGTGTTATTGTCTGCTATGGGTTTGGTCTTGCCATATCCTTTTGAGGTCAGCCTTTTTCCTTCTACACCTTTAGAAACGAGATATCGCAATACTTCATAACTTCTTTCCATAGAGAGCGCGAGATTTGCATCATCATTGCCCACATTATCTGTGTGCCCCGCTATTTCAATCGAAATATTGGGATGCTCGATAAGATATTTGGCGAACTCATCCAATATCAATAAGGACTTATTATCAATCTCAGCGCGCGAAGTGGCATAATAAATATCATTTATGACGAAAGATTTTCCTGTTTCCGATACGTCCGCACTCATATTGAGCTTGGCTACCACTGGTGGTTTGGTATCCTCTTTTCGTGCTACTACTTTGGTGTTGAAGGCCACGTCTTCACCTGTCACTGCTACCAATACGTCTTCTTTCTTTGTCATTTTTACGACCGCAGCATATTTACCATCGTCGTTGTTCACCTTCACTTTTTCCACCACGTTGCTCTGCGCGTATTTAATTTCGACATTGGCATTCGTTGGTATGTCGCCGCTTTTGGTTTTCACTTCACCTTTCAAAATCATCACTTTTTCGGGCTTCGCTTTTTCTGGCATTTTGAATTCATACACATCCCAACCTCGCTGATTGTTGAGGTTTTGTGCACCGAAGTAGGCCACTTCGCCATCGCTGGCTACCACAATTCCCAATTCATCTTTTTCAGAATTGATAGGATAGCCAATGTTTACAGGCTCCGAAAAACTTCCATCTTCGTGCATTTTACAATAATAAATATCCAATCCGCCCACTCCCGGATGCCCGTCGCTCGAGAAGTAGAGCGAGCGGCTATCACTGTGCATATAGGGCGCTTTGTCTCGACCTTTCGTGTTAATACTCGGGGGCAAGGGCACGGCTTGTCCCCAACTGCCATCCGCTTGTCTCTTGCTCACGAAGATATCTGTTGTATAATTTCCATCAGCATCTTTCATACACTCGGCTCTGGCTGCGGCAAAGAACAAATACTGCCCATCGCCACTGAGGGAGGGCTGCGATTCCCAGCCGTCGCTATTCACCAAGCTGCTCAACTCTTCCAGTGCTGACCACACATATTTTTTCTCTCCTGTTTTTTCATCCGTAGTCAATGAATATTTCGCACTGAATAGGTCAAAATTCTCTGGAAGTTTTGGCTTCGGATTTTTCTTTGCGATGATGAGCTCTTTGTTATCCACCGATATCGTTGCACCTCCAATGTTATCGCCCAAATTGAAGGGCGGTGGCAGCGGACTCCCGTTGTCAAATGTGGCATTGATATCGGGGCGCATGCTCCAGGTGAATTCCTCTACAATCTTTGCAGTGAAATCTCCTTTCGCTTGTCGCTCAAATTTTCTGGTGTAAAACATAATCTCACCATCAGGCGAAATGAGCGGTAAATAATCATCGTTGGTGCTCGATACTCCCGCTACTTTGATAGGCTTGAATTCGATATTTCCACCATAAATCTCTTTGTATTTTTTGATGGAAGGCAGCGCTTGCGATACTTCATCGTATTTCTTTTGATAGTCTTTTTCAAACTTGCTAGGGTCACTATCGGGAAATCGCTGAAACTTCTCAAAATAAGCCATTGCTTCATCATAGCGCTTTTCTGCATAGGCCATGGCTCCAAGGAAATAGTAGGGTTCAGAATGATATTCAGCACAATTTTCAATCAGCTTTTCCAAATGCCTTTTCGCCAGCCCAAAATCAGATCCTGATCTTTTTGCTCTCAAAAATTCAAGTTCACCTGCCCGTTGCAGACAAGGCATGCAGTTCGGATCTTCTTCCAGTGCTTTATCCAAAAACTCTGTGCGCTGCGGCTGATCATATTTTTTTGTGTCTTTACTCTGCTCAAAATACTTCAACGCTTTGCCCGCTGGTTCGGCGGTACAGAGGTCTTGAGCATTTGAAAATGTGGTGCTGAATAGCGCCGAAACGACGATGAAAAAACTCTTTCTTTTCAATGAAATCTCTCTTTACGGTTTGTCCGAAAGTTATGCATTTTTTTATGAATAAAAAGAAGATTTCTTTTGTTCTTTTGCTACATGAAGTATAGAAGATTAGGAAAATCAGGATTGCAAGTGAGTGAACTTTCATTCGGTTCGTGGATCACCTTTGCCAATCAAATTGAAAATGGTATCAGTGAAAAATTGATGGACATCGCCTACGATGCGGGTGTCAACTTCTTCGACAATGCAGAAGTCTATGCCGCAGGAAAAAGCGAAGAGGTGATGGGAGATATTTTGAAGAAAAAAGCTTGGGCGCGCGACACCTATATCGTGAGCAGTAAGGCTTTTTTTGGCGCTGGCGGCAAACTACCCACCCAGCGCGGACTTCACCGCAAACATTTAGTAGAGGCTTGCGAAGCGGCGCTCAAACGATTGAAAGTCGATTACCTCGATTTATATTTCTGTCACCGTCCGGACAAAGAGACGCCGATGGAAGAGACCGTGTGGACGATGCACCAGCTCATCATGCAAGGCAAGATTCTCTA
>CANGVZ010000371.1 GCA_947457285.1 Flavobacteriales bacterium
CTTGAAGTGACTGCAAATGCTCTGGGTAAGGGATGGAAGCCAAAAATGATTGAGGATCTTCGCCTTTTGGTAGCAATGTGATTTCAACTGCAAGCCCCTCCCCTAGCAACACCTCTATGGCTGACTTGCTGGCTTTCACTCCGGCAGAATCAGCATCGAAAATTATATTGACAGTATTGCAAAGCTTCTTTAACTCCTCAGCATGAAATTTAGTGAAGGCAGTGCCTAAAGATCCAACAGCATTAGTCACCTTCGCCTGATGTAGTCCAATAACGTCTAAGTAACCCTCTACCAAAATAGCCAATCCGGATAAACGCATCTCTCTTTTAGCTACGTTTAGCCCATAGAGAACTTTTGATTTCTTGTGTAAGGTGTTAGTTCGACCGTTAAGGTACTTTCCTTCACCTTTGCGGTCATTGTTAGCATCACCTATTATGCGGCCACCAAAAGTTACTATGTTGCCGTTAGCATCCATAACAGGAAACATCAGCCTATTCCTGTAAGTGTCGTAGTACTTTCCTATCCTTTTTCCTGTCTCATCTACTTTTTTACTAAAGTTTATCAGTCCACCATATTGAAGCTCTACGTAAGAGAAACCGTTAGACTTGGCAGCTTTTAAAAAGGCGTTATAAAAGTCCAGCGCATACCCTAACCTAAACTGTCGAACGATAAGGTCGCTAACGCCGCGAACGACCAGATACTCCAACCCTGCCGAGCCAGGCTCATCAGTTCCATCATCTCGCAACTTTGACTCAAAATACTGACACGCCCACTGATTCAATTCAATAAGTCTGTCTTTAAAAACCTTAGGCTCATTGGACTTTCTTGGCTTTGGAAGTTCTATCCCCGATTGCTTAGATAAATACTCCATCGCTTCTCCAAAGGTGTATAAGGTCTTTGGGTATAGCATCAAGAACTTTATCACATCACCAGCATTTCCAGAACTGAAGTCTTTGAATATTTGCTTTGAGGGAACAACATTGAAGGATGGCGTCTTCTCCTCATTCCAAGGACTTGACCCCACGTAATTACTGCCCTTTTTTTTCAAGACCATAAAGCGACCGATAATATCTACGATATCTACCGCATTTTTTATTTGATCTCTTAATTCCTTAGGTATTATCATCCGTTGACTTATTTTTCTTTATCTCAAGTTCAATTCTTTTTATTTCTACATCAACTTGATTTTGTAGCTTCTGGAGCCCGGCCAATACAAGCTCCCGGTTTTTAGGTGTTCCTTTCTTTTCGTATTTCTTCCAATTGGAAATAGTGTCTGATATGAGGCTACTAAACCTGGAGGATTCCTTTTTCAGCTTACCCTGTGTTTGCCCGACCGTTAAACGTAATGCATTCTTGAAAGTGATCTCATCTGTCACTACCGGCTTTTTTTCAAGCTTCATGAATGCCTCTAGATCCTTAGCTGTGACGTTAACCCTTTCACGGATAATTTCATAGTAGAAATCAGAACTATTCTTTTGTATGATAGATAGTGCCTGGTATACTACAGAATACCTCATTATCGTAGCCCTCCCTGTATTATACTTGACAGCTAACAGGTCGGCGCTATCGCCTTTATCATTCGAAGTATCATTATGAGACTCCGGAGAGTTTTTTTTGACTGATTTACTAACTATTTGATTATCAGTTATTTGCACCGAAGTATCATTATGAGACCCCGGATGGATGTATTGAATCAAATTCGATTTAGAATCCTTTTTTAACTGGTTATACTCATATCCAATCAGGAATGCATTGTGGAGGGTAGTAAGATTTCTTCTGTCTGTCTGATTGGCGATCATCCAGAACTTGACCTCCTCCTTATCAGCAAATTCGCGGAGTGTAATACGAAATGGTAAATCGTGCTTCTTAGCGATGCGAAGGCGGGTGAAACCATCTACCACTACCCTGCGACCTTCCACAGACCAAATATCCAAAGGCTTTTCAATACCCTTACTTAATATGTTTTCTTCCAGTCCTATTATCTCATCATCGGGACGAATACCCAAAAACGATTCAAGGTCTTTATCCACATATACATCTGCTGCCTTATACATTCTTGTCTGAGCACCAAAACTGGTAGAAGAATTCTGTATAATACTAGGGGCACTGCGATGAACTGTTTTTTTCTTAGCCATACGACTTATTGGTCTACTGTTTAATGCGCTTTATAAATTCTTTGCTCAACTGGGTAAAGTTTGCAGCGCCAATACCGTTAGGCTCTGAAAAGATAATTGGGTTCTTATTAATGGAGCTGTTCCCGAGCCGGTTCATGTACTTGACCTGTGTTTTAAAAATAGACTTCTCTAGATTGTCCTGTGAGAGAAAATCCTTAGCCTGATTGATTACCTCATTAGTAGACCAATTGTTCTGGCACTTGTTCAAAACCATGCCAAGCCAGCGCAAGTTGTTGTTATGCAGTGATGTAACCTCATTGATGAATTCCAGCACCTTAGGTAGACCAAACAAACCACCCAGGCCATCCACGTCAACAGGCGTTAAAATATAGTCTGATGCCAGCAGCGCATTATAACCCAGCACAGAGCGCGAAGTAGGAGGGGTGTCAATGAAAATGTAGTCGAAGTCATTTCGAACATGCTTCATGGCCCTTTTTAAGGTCAGGTACTCGCCCTCGCCCCGGCAAAACATCTGCCGATCCATCAAATCCAAACCACCCGAGGCAGGTGTCAAAAATAAATTATCATGGTATTCAGATTTATAGACTGGAAGCTCTGACAAGGATAAATTGTATACATCGGCAACAGTAGGAGAGAAGTCTAACCCATTCATATAGGCCGTCGCGTTACACTGATCATCTGAATCAATAACCAACGTGCGATATCCCTGAACAGCTAGACAAGCTGCTAGATTGACCGCTAACATCGTTTTTCCTGAACCTCCCTTATTATTGTAAATAGTAATTGTTTTTGACATGCACCTGTTTTTTTGAAGCGAAATTATAAAATGAAATACAGACGGCATCTATGCAAACCATGCACAGGCACTATCTATC